>CAVEOW010000216.1:0-3361 GCA_963617295.1 bacterium
GGTGAAATAAAGCGTTCAGCTTCTATAGGGATTGCGGGTGAAACTGCAAGCGGAAAATCGACAATAACGCTGGATATCATTGATACAATTGAAATGTTTGCAAATATATATTCGGTTAAAGATGTAATAACCGGAGTAAATACTGATGATTATTACTATGACCGTTCGGAAGAAGTAAAAAAAGCAGGCGGAATGGCAGAATTTGCAAAAAACTATGATTTTGATGTTCCCGAAGCTCTTGAACTTGATTTGATGTGTAAACATATTAATGAGTTATTGGCAGGGAAAACAGTCATGCTCCCTAAATATGACATGTCGGGAACTACAATAAGAACAGATAATTATACTTTGGCTAAACCTTCAAGAATTATTATTTCTGAAGGTTTATTTACGTTAACGGAAAAAATAAAAGACGCTTTTGATTTCAAAATTTATGTTGATATTGATAGCGACATTCAAAGAGAAAGATGGTTTGTAAGGGCAAACGAAAGAGGACTTGGCGAAAGTGCAAATGCGATATATAAAAATGCTTCCGATAAAGCTGAAATTTATATAAGACCCTGCAAATATGATGCCGATATTGTTTTGTCAGGGGAGGCTCAACGTTCGGGGTACAAATTGTTCTTGCATAAAATCTTATTAATTATAGAAAATTTGTATTTTCAAAACAGGTAGAAAATGAGTAATTGCTTATATCAGGGAAGTTTTAATCCTATTCATAATGCACATATTGCGGTAGCTAAATATGCACATGAAAAGTTCGGGTTTGAAAAAATCATCTTTATACCGGCATTCAAACCACCGCACAAAGATTTGAAAAATTTTGATATTGATAATGCGTTTCACAGGCTTAATATGGTTGAGCTTGCTATTGAAGATTATCCTTATTTTGATGTCAGTGCAATAGAATATACAAGAAATACTCTGTCATATACCTATGATACAATTTTGAGAATAAGAAATTACACAAAAACGCAAGATAAAATAAATTTTATTATAGGAACTGACGCTTTTATAAAAATTGAATCTTGGAATCAAGCCGAAAAATTAAAAGAACTTTTACATTTTATTTTATTTGTTCGTGAAGACGGCTTTGACGAAACTCCGTTTACAAAATTAAAAGAAAAAGGCTATGATTATACTCTAATGCAAATGCCGTTTATGGATATTTCTTCCAGCGAAGTAAGGGAACGAGTTCGACAAAACAAAGATATTTGTGATATAGTACCCTTAAAGGTAGCGGAATATATAAAAAAGAACAATGTATATTAATTGCAGTTTAGAGGAAGCAAAGGAAAAGTTAAAGAATACTCTTTCTTATGAAAGATATATTCACTCGTTGGGAACAATGGAAATGGCAATGAAACTTGCCAAAGAATTTAATTGCGATGTTGAAAAGGCACAAATTGCAGGTCTTTTACATGATTGTGCAAAATGTTTATCCAATGACGAGTTAAAAACTTATGAAAGCAGTTTTGACGAATGTGAAAAGTTGTCGTATAAAACTTGGCACGCTCCTGTCGGAGTTATTGTTGCAAAGCGTGATTTCGGTGTAACCGATGAGAAGATACTCTCTTCCATTCGCTGGCATACTATCGGCAGAATTGATATGACTGATTTTGAAAAAATAATTTTTCTTGCGGATAAAATTGAAACACGCACAAGAGAAAAAGATTTCAGAGAAAAAATTCAAAGTGTACTTAATGAAACAAACAGCCTTGATGAAGCAATGCTTAAAAGTTTTAAAATTACAATTAAAAGTCTTCTTAAAAGAAATCTTCCGATTTGCTTTCAAACAATTGACGTTTATAATGATTTACTGGGAAAGATTAGTAACAAATGAAAAATGTTTTAATAGATGTAGATGACACCTTATTTGACTTTAAGGAATGTGCAAAAACCACTTTAAAAAAATGTTGTGAAGCTCAAAATATACCTTTTTCTGATGAACTTTACAGATTTTTTCTTAAATCAGACAGGGAAATTTGGGACAGATATGAAAAAGGTGAGGTTACACAAGCTTATATTTTTGCAAACAGATTTAAAATTCTTTTTAATGAATTTGGAATAGAAAAAGATTATACGGTTTTTGAAGAAAATTTTGAAAAATATTATGCTGAATCTTGTGATTGGGTAACAGGTGCAAAGGCTTTTGTAGAATACTTAAAGCCAAAATATAACCTTTATATTGCTTCAAATTCTGTTAAAGCCTGCCAAGTTTCAAGACTAAAAAAAGCAGGAATATATGATTGTTTCAATAATTTCTTTGTGTCTGATGAAATAGGCGTTTGTAAGCCGTCTGAGAAATTTTTTAATTGTTGCTTCTCTAATATAAAAGATTTTTCACCGGCAGAAACAATTATTATCGGAGATTCTATCACTTCTGATATGCAGGGCGGATATAAATCAGGGATAAAAACTTGCTGGTATAATGCTAAAAAACAAGAAAATACATTAAATATTCCTTGCGATTATGAAATTCATGATTTTGAAGAAATAAAAAATATCTTATAAAAATAAACGCCCTATTTAGGGCGTTTATTTATGTTGCGTACTTTAACTTTAAGCTATATTTAAACCTTGCCAATCTACAGAGCTAAATATTGACATCAGATTATCTCTATCTTGTGAATTGCCGCTTTCCAGTACTGATTGAACATCATCATAATTATTTGTATTCAACCAGCTTGTAACTTTTTCTTTCAAAGCATTTAATTCTTTTATTCCGATATAGCCACCGTCATCAGTTTTAATTTTTTCAATTGAGTTAAATCCTTCGATGGTAATTCCGTTAGAAATTGAACCTTTTGTTCCGTCCCGGCCCTCAATCGCTTCCTCGTCTTTGTATAGGAACAAATTATCTTCTTCAATTCCAAATTTACCGTCTTTATTTACATTAAATATAAAGTTTATATTCAAAGAATTGGAGTTAAGGATGTTTAAAGTATCATTTCCTTTTTCATCTTGAATTAAAATGTTGTTTTCTAAATCCAAAACGTTATAGATATCATTACCTTTTCCTCCTCTGAGGTAATCATTTCCTCCGTTACTGTTTATGGTGTCATTACCTTTTGAACCAAGGATGAAATCCGCAAAAGGAGTTCCGTCAATTTTACCTTTTCCTGAAATGCCTATTGAGATTTTATCAAAATCAACAGGTACATCATCCTTAACAAAGAGGTGTATTTTGTTCGTATTTAACCAACTTCCGTCAGTTCCCCTTTTAAACAGGTTTGTGATTGTGGTTGTTGCAGTTTTGGCTTTGCCTTTTGTATCTGAATAGCTGCGACGAATTATGAAATCATTACCCTTTTTAGTAAATTCAAGTTCCTGCATTCAAGAAGCAATCGCAACACTATAA
>CAVEOW010000217.1:0-3345 GCA_963617295.1 bacterium
CGGTAATGTAATAGATTTCGCTTCAACTCGTGAGGAAAACTATGTGGAATCAGGAGTATTGCCAATTGCTTGCAATTTTGGCTGCCTGTTGTCAGAAGATGTAAAAAGACGTGATTTTACAATTAATACTTTAGCCATAAAACTTACGGGCAATGATAAATTCTCCCTCGTTGATTATTTTAACGGGTATAATGATATAAAAAATAAAAAAATAAGAGTTTTGCATGATAACAGCTTTATTGATGACCCGTCAAGAATTATTCGTGCATTAAAATTTAAAGTCAGATTTAATTTTGAAATTGAGGAACGAACTTATGCTTTAATGCAAAGTTACTTGTGTGATGTCAGTAAGACAATGCCGTTAGAGCGTATTAAAAGTGAACTCAAACAATATTTTGCAATAAATAATAACAGTTTGTATCCTTTAATAATTAAAACAAACTCATACAAACTGATTTCGGATAACCCGATAACAGACATTAATTTGGATAATTTTAAACTTATATCAGACTTTGAATTATTTCACAAGAATGATATGTGGTTTGTTTATGTAGTTTTATTGATAATTAATTCTGATTTTTCACTCCAAAGATTAAATTTTAACTCGACAGAATTAAAAGTAATAAGAGAAGTTAGAGAACTTATAGCAGAAAAACATTCTGAAAATCTGACAAATAAAGAAATCTATAATATGTTTGATAAATTGAATAATCTGTCAATCGCAATATATTATTTGATAACAGGAAGCAAAACCGTTGAAAGATTTTTAAAAGCTCTGAAAGAAATAGAAGTTTTGATTACGGGAAAAGATTTAATTGAACTTGGTTTTATTCCCTCCGCTTATTTTGCTGAACTTTTTGACAAAATTTTAGATAAAAAATTAAATGGCGAATTAAAAACAAAGAAAGATGAAATAAATTTTGTAAAACAGTTTTTGAAAAAACAAACTAACTAAAAAGGAGAAGTTTTTAACTTCTCCTTTTCAACTTTAATCACAATTTTTACGCTTTTGCCATTAATTGAGCTGCTTGTTCTTTTAATAATTGAGCTTTATCCGTATGCTCCCATGGAACATCAAAGTCGGTTCTTCCCAAATGACCGTAGGCAGCAAGTTTTTGATAGAATTTACCGCCGTTTTTAGCAGGTAAGTTTCTTAAATCAAATTGGTTAATAATAGCACGAGGTCTTAAATCGAAATTCTTTTCAACCAATTCCATGATTGCATCATCTGAAATTTTACCGGTTCCAAACGTGTCAACAAAGATAGAAACAGGTTGAGCTACACCGATAGCGTAACCGAGTTCGATTTCACATTTGTCAGCTAATCCTGCAGCAACAATGTTTTTTGCAACATATCTTGCAGCATAAGCAGCACTTCTGTCAACTTTTGTCGGGTCTTTTCCAGAAAAAGCACCGCCGCCGTGTCTTGAATAACCGCCGTATGTATCTACAATGATTTTACGACCTGTTAAACCTGCATCACCTTGAGGACCACCGATAACAAATCTTCCTGACGGATTGATTAAATATTTTGTTGAGCTGTCAGGTTTCAATTCTTCTGAAGCGAATACATAATCAATAACATGTTTAATCATGTCATTTTTAATAATTTCTTGAATTTTTGTATTATCATCGGTTCCGTCAATTACATCATCGTGTTGAGTAGAGATAACAACAGTATCAATTCTTACCGGTTTATCATTTTCATATTCAACAGTAACTTGAGATTTTCCGTCAGGTCTTAAATATTTTAAAATACCTTGCTTTCTAACTTGTGCAAGTCTGTATGCTAATTTGTGTGCTAAACTGATTGGCAACGGCATTAATTCCGGAGTTTCATTACAAGCAAAACCAAACATAATACCTTGGTCGCCTGCACCGATGTTGTTTGTTTCATCAGAAGATACGGCTGCATTATTATCTCTTGTTTCAAATGCTTTGTTTACACCGCCTGCGATATCTGATGATTGTTCATCAATACTTGTTATAACCGCACATGTTTTACTGTCAAAACCGCCTGAAGATTTGCCTGTATAACCTATATTTTCGATTGTGGTTCTTACTACATGAGGAATATCAACATAGCAAGAAGAAGTAATTTCTCCTGAAACAAGTACCATACCGGTAGTAACAGAAGTTTCAGCTGCTACTCTTGATTTTGAATCTTTAGTAAGGAATTCATCTAAAATTGCGTCTGATATTTGGTCACAAACCTTATCAGGATGACCTTCCGTAACTGATTCAGAAGTAAATAAATATTTTCTAGAACTCATTTTGGCTTCCTTTTCAAACTTGCCTAAACTAACTTATAAAAGTGTACCGCTAACACTCGGAAAAAGCAAACAAAAAGAAACAAACCGTAATAGTACAGTTTGTTTCTTTTAAATTATTAAAATAAAACTATTTTGTTTCTCTTATGTTTAACTTTTTAATTAACGCTCTGTAATCTTCAAGGTTTCTGTCCTTTAAGTATGAAAGAAGTCTTTTTCTTCTTCCAACCATCATAAGAAGACCACGTCTGCCTTGGAAATCTTTTTGATTAGATTTTAAGTGTTCGGTTAATTCTAAGATTTTTTCTGTTAATAAAGCGATTTGGGTTTCAACGCTTCCTGTATCTTTAGCATTCTTACCGTATTTTGCAACGATTTCAGCTTTGTTTTTTAAATTAATTGTCATGTTTGTATCCTTTTAATATTGTGACTTTTTCGGTGGGTAAGTCTTTTATATTGTAAGTTGATAATACCATTTCAAAAATAAAATGCAATGAGTAATTTTAATGTTATTAATTTTTGTTAAAAATATGTCAGCAGAGGGAATAAAAAATATAATGGAACTATTAACTGATTAGAAGGATAACTATGTTTATTTTTATCAAGAACTTAATTTGCCAGATTTTGTGTCGGGCATATTATAATGCAACGAAAATTTATAATGTTTATTTTGATGAAATAACATTAATTAGCGGATATTGTAAAGATGAACTTGGAAAAGACTGTAACTATCACTAATTTATTTGTTGTGATATGATATTTTTTCCATTTCAACGAAAAAAAATGCCAAATTAATAAATTTGACATTTTTTACTTAAACTTTTAAATTTTTAAAACAATATATTGATATACTGAACCAGAATTATTTTTTTTCTGTGATTGAATTTTTCTTTATTTTTGGAAATTATGGACATAAAATCCCCATACGCAGCCTCAAGTTTTGTCAGAGCTGTTTTCAGATGTTTTATTTCCAAATCCAGTTGCGAATTATTATCCATTATTCCCCACACTGTCACTATTTGTATAAAGATTAAAACAGCATTAAAATTGCAGAAAACTTTAAAAACTTTACAAA
>CAVEOW010000218.1:0-3319 GCA_963617295.1 bacterium
ATTCCATTCAAGTATTTGTATATTAAAATAATGTTAATAAATGTAAAAAAATAGCAAAAAAGAAATTCTGCACAAGCAAATTTCAAATTTTAGATTTTTTATTGATAGAGAATAACAAAAGGAGCATAAGCCGATGCGAATAAACAGAATAAATTCAAGTTTCCCGAATATAAATACTAACAGATTAAACAAAAAAGAACAAAAAAATACTCAAAATACGGTTACTTTTGAAGGAACAGACAATAAAAAGAGAGCAGCAGCTCTTGGCTCTGCGGTTTTAGCTGCAACAGTACCAATGATGACTAATACAGCAATGGCAGAAGCACCAACGCAAGCAGACCAAGTTGCACAATTAGGCTCTTTATATGATTTACAAAGAATGAATCGTGACGGGGCAATTACCCCTGTTGATATTTATTTACCGGCTTTACCGGTAACGGAATTTTATCTTCCTAACGAAAAAGGTGAAGTAGTTCTTGAACCTAACAAAGATTTACCGAGAAATGAAAACGGTACAATAATTGTTTCTATTACCGAATATGCAGGGGATAAAGATTCCGAAGGCAATACTCTTAACGAAATTGTAGAAAAAGTATATTCTGATGCTTTAGAAGGCTATGAAGGTGAAGCCAGAGTTGCTATGAAGAACAAAATGATTGATGAAATTGTTCAAGCAAACCCATCTTTGGCAAAATTTATACAAGATGAAATGGGCGATAAGGCAAGAAGTTACAAAAAAATCGGCGGCTTAGACTTATATAAAGGGATGACAAGCTCTGATGACACATTAGATGTACGTTTACTTACTATCCCGACAAAAGTTGTATATCAAGTTCAAGGGCAAAAACCCGAAAATATGCAATTCTATGAAACAGCTGATACATACGCTCCAAAAACAACAACTGCAAGCGTTATTAAGGGTGCAAAAAATTTAATGACGGGTGAATATGCAACATTCCCGCAAATGATATATGCTGCATACGGTGATGATATTTCCGATGAAGCATACAGAGATATTGTTTATGCGGTTGTAAACTCTCCTGAAAATGCTTCTGAGTTTGAATATATAATCGATAAAATGAATTTCAATGATATTATTCAAACTGCAAATATACACGATTTAAACAGAACTCTTGATGAAAATACAAGCGGTACAATGATTGGTTTAGCATTGCCGACAGTAAATACTTTAAGAGTACAATCTGATGCTTTAAAATTTGGAACAGGCGATAAAGATGACATTATTTATCAGATATCTCCTGCAGAAATTAAATTGGGACAAAACGATAGAGCTATAATTTTAAAAGGCAAAGAAGATAATTCAGTTGCAGCAGAAAAGGGTAAAATATATACACTCCAAGATGTATTACAATTCTACTCTTCACCAGACGGTAACGGCCGATTTGCAACGGTTGAGGATGGAAAACTTGTTCTAAACCAAGATGTTAACTATGTAAAAGAATTTTCATCTCAAATAATGCAACAAGTTGTTTATGCAAACTTAGGAATTTTTGCAGCACCTTATGAAGATGCTCAAGGCGTTCATCCTTATGGTGTTTTTGATGTAAATGAAGGTTATGACGTAACTGATAAATCATTAGAAGAAATTATTCAAAATTCAAAGATAAATACAGGCAGAATGTATGCTTATTCATTTGTTGATACTCAAGGTAATTCAAAACTTGAAGACGGTACAGAACTTCACTTGCCGCAATTCAACTATAGAATTAACGTGTTAGGTAAGAGGGCAGCTGTAACTCCGATTGTAACACCTGAACCAACACCGGCTCCGACTACAGAGCCAACTACGGAACCGACAACAACTCCGACTACAGAGCCTACTTGTGAACCTACTCCGACAGTAGAACCAACAGAAGAACCGACTCCGGATATTCCTACCCCGACTCCAACTACAGAGCCGACAACTACTCCGACAGTTGAACCGACTCCTACTCCAACTTGTGAGCCGACACCTACTATTGACCCGACAGAAGAGCCGACACCGGATATTCCTACACCGACTCCAACTCCTACAGTAGAGCCAACACCTACTCCGACGGTTGAGCCAACACCAACCCCGACAGTAGAACCTACGCCTACTCCGACTTGTGAGCCGACCCCGAGTGCTGAACCGACAGAAGAACCGACTCCTGATATTCCTGATATCCCGACTCCGACTCCTACGGTAACTCCAACTGTAACCCCTACGGTAGAGCCTACTCCTACTCCAACGGTTGAGCCAACACCAACCCCGACAGTAGAACCTACGCCTACTCCGACTTGTGTTCCAACACCGAGTGCTGAACCGTCAGAAGAACCGACTCCTGATATTCCGAGTGTTCCTACTCCGACTCCGACAGCAACTCCAACAATAGAGCCAACAGCTACTCCAACGGTAGAACCGACAGCTACTCCAACAGTAGAACCTACGGCTACTCCAACGGCTGAACCAACAGCAACTCCGTCTTGCGGACCTACTCCGAGTGCAGAACCGTCAACAGAGCCGACTCCTGATGTTCCGTCAGTAGAACCTACTGCGACACCTACAGCTGCTCCAACAGCAGAACCAACGGCTACACCTACAGTTGAGCCTACTGCAACTCCTACTCCGGAACCGACTGCAACTGCAACGGCAGAACCAACACCTACTCCTGAGTGTACAGATGATAAAGCAACTGTAACTCCTACAGAAGAAGAAACACCGGGGTTATTCTCAATAAGTGAAGATGATGCAGCAAAAGCAGCAGAAGAAGCTAAACAAGCTGAAGAGGCAAGAAAGGCTGAAGAGGCTAGACAAGCTGAAGCAGCCGCAGCTGCAGCAGCTATCGCAGCGGCAGCGGTAATAAATAATGACACCCAAGTTCAAGAAGAACAACCTCAGATTGTTGAACAAGCTCCTGCTCAAGAGGCTCCTGCCCAAGAAGAAAAATCTCAAGTCGTAGAACAAACTCCGGCAGAAGAAGCAGTATATGAAGCTCCTGCTCAAGAAGTTATTCTTGATGAGCCTGAACCGACATTGGCTGCTTCACTTGTTAATAGATTGGCAAAAGAAAATAAAAAGGAAAGTGGTTTATCTAAGCTAACAAACGCATTTGCTAATTTATTCACAAAGAATAAAACAAAACAAAAAGACAATGGCGGATTTTTCTACAACGTATAAATCTAAAAAATGACGCATATAATAAAAAGACCTGAACAAATGGTTTAGGTCTTTTATTTTGAAAAATAAATAATAATTATTGTTTTAAATATTTCAAAATGCAAACTCTTCCGCTGCCGGTATTTGAACAATCGGACTCAATTTTATCTTTTGAACTGT
>CAVEOW010000219.1:0-3313 GCA_963617295.1 bacterium
GATATTATCTCTGTGAGTATCAATTTTTATGTTTCCGTATTGGTTTATACACCATTTTATACAAAAAGAAGCAATACCTTTATTATGAATATCTATTGCCATTCTGTGAATTACGGTATATTCGGATTCATTGAGCCATTTGCCGTCATAGATTTTATTATAAGTCGGTTCTACTCCGATAAAGAAATAAAATACCCCTGCAATTTTATCTTTATCAACACAAACATATAAATTTCCTGCTTCAATATCCGACAAAATCAATTCTTTGGGTGGGAAATTATTATTCCATTGTGAAGAATTACCGTTTTCATTCATATAGTTTTTAGCTCGAACATAAATTTGTTTAATTTGTTCAACTTCTTCCTTTTTAGCTTTTCTAATTTCCATAATTATCCTCTTATCTTTTATTTAAAGTATATCTTCTATGAAAATAGAACAGTAATAAAAATCCTATAAACGCAAATGGTACACCTGCAAGTGCGGTATATTGATACCCCAAGCCGTGAGTTATAGGGATACCTCCGACGAATGCCCCGATAGCATTCCCTAAATTGAATGAAATTTGTGAGCATGATGCACCTAAAATTTCTCCGCCTTTTGCATTTTCTATCAACAAAACTTGTTGCGGAGCAGATACCGCAAACAAACAGCCTGTAGATAAGCACATTAAAAATACTGATATATACGGGTTTGATGCAAAGAAAAATATCATAAGAAGAGAAATGAATGCACAGAATTGTGTTAATGCTGCAAATGCCGACGGAGAATATTTATCGGACAATTTCCCGCCGAGAAAATTCCCTATACACATTCCGCCACCTGCTAATATCATCAGTAAAGAAACAAATTTCGGTTGTATTCCCGACAGATTTACAAGCAGAGGATTTATATAGCTATACCAACAGAAAATTCCGCCATTACCCATTATTACGGCTAAAATTAAAAGCCAAGGAGCAAGTGATTTAAAAAATGCAAATTGACCTCTAAACCCGTTATCAGGAAGCGGTGCAATTCTCGGAATAAGTTTTAAAACAGAATATAATATATAAAACCCAAAAGCCCCGATTGCAAAAAATGTAATTCTCCAAGAAAAATTATGGCTTATGAAAGTTCCGAACGGAATACCTGCCAAGTTTGCAATTGTCATGCCTGAAACCATTAACGCAACTGCCTGATTTCCTTTCCCTTTATCCGCAAGTTTTTGAGCTACAATTGCCCCGACCCCAAAAAAGGCACCATGCGGAAGTCCTGCTATAAATCGCAATGCACACAGCATGTGGTAATTTATTGAAAATGCCGATAAAAGGTTTGCAATCGTAAAAATAGAAACAAGAACAACTAATATATCTTTAAGCGGCTTTTTTCTTGAGGTTAATACAAGCAAAACAGAGCCGAACACAACTCCGAGAGCATACATTGATATAAAATGCCCCGCCATTGGAATAGACACATTCATATCTTTTGCGGTATCAGGGAGAATTCCCATCATAACATATTCTGTTAATCCCAAGCCGAATGTTCCCAACGCAAGCGGGAGCAGGCATGCACTCTTTTTCATTAATGTTTCCTCTTCTTTCAAAAAAATTATAACCCAATAATTGAAAAAAGTAATTTATGATTAAGAGTACTTTTATAACCAATTCAAAATTATTTTAAGAATTCAACTTTACCTGTATCTAAATGATAATAAGCCGGAACGATTTTAACGTTGTTTTCTTTCATGTATTTAACCAATTCTGTATCTTGAGAGAGCAATTCATTAATATCTTGCATTACATGTGCTTTTACAACATTATCTGAATTTACCTCTCTGCCATTTTTAACGCAATCGTTAACGGCAGGTTGGATAGCTTCCTCAAGAGATTTAATGTATTTTGTTTCTGATTTTCCCGACAAAGTTGCAGCAATTGCTCCGCAATCTTGATGTCCCATAATTACAATTAATTTTACTCCACAATGCATTACAGCATACTCAATGCTGCCAATAATATGTTCATCAAGCACGTTTCCTGCATTTCTTATTTCGAAAATATCACCTAAGCCTTGATCAAAAATTAATTCAGGCGGAACTCTTGAATCAGAGCATGAAAGAATAACAACAAAAGGGTGCTGCCCTTTTAGCATTTCCAGTCTTCTCTTTTTGTTTGAATCAGGATGTTTCATTTTTAATGAAATAAATCTGTCATTACCTTGTTCCAGCTTTAACATAGCTTCTTCCGCCGAAATATCAGATGTAGAAGCTGCCAAACAAGAACCAAATGACATAACCAAAATAACAAATAAAATTACTAACTTTTTCATAAATGAAATCCTCTTTCTTCAAAAAATTATAACCCAATAATAAAAAATTTATTGCAATATTAATTTAGATTTCATTGCAAAAAGAATTTTGTAGTTATAGAATTTAAAAAGAGAGAATTTTGGGGTATTTTTTACACTTATGAGTTACAGATTTGAAATAATAACCGGTCCTATGAGCTGCGGTAAAACAGAGGAACTTTTAAGACGGCTAAGAAGATTAACTATTGCCAAGAAGAAAATTAAAGTTATTTCTCCAATGGTTGATACAAGAGCAAAAGGGGATTATATCGAATCAAGAAACGGGCTTTGGCTTAATGCTATTAAGGTAAAAAGTGCTCTTGATGTTTTAAATTACATTGAAAAAGATGATGAAGTAATTGCATTTGATGAATTACAATTTTTTGATTCAAATATTGTCCCTGTTATAAAACAGTTGATATCACAAGGTAAAAAGATTATCGGTACCGGTTTAGAACTTGATTTTAAAGCCGAACCGTTCGGTTATATGGGTGAATTGATGTGTTATGCAGATAAAGTTGATAAACTTACCGCTATATGTATGAAGTGCGGATGTGAATTTGCAACCAGAACGCAACGTTTAATTGACGGTAAACCGGCGGATAAAAATTCTCCATTAATTATGATTGGAGCAGATGAAACCTATGAAGCAAGATGTTTAGATTGCTACGAATTACCTGATAAATCTAAAAAGGATGAAAAAAATACTTTAAAAGAAAAACTTTTTCACTTTAGTCACGTCTAACTGTTATTTTTAATAATTTTAAATTACATTTTTAATTTAATAATTTATAGTTGCAACCGGATGACATAAAAATGATTAAATTATTAATAGAAGGTCAGGCACTGCCTGACAAAAACAGTAAAAAATTATATTTGTTGGGCAAAGTATGCCAAACCGACATTATTTTTTAAAACCGACGGACTTTTGTAGTTGTCTCAATAAGTGAAGTTACGAAATTCCATATATGGTTGCATACCTATCAATAATTAA
>CAVEOW010000220.1:0-3313 GCA_963617295.1 bacterium
ACCCGTTATTTCCCTCGGTAAATTCAATAGAACAGTTGACATTGTATCTGCATTAACATCTTTTATCCCGAGTTTTACGGCATATTTTAAATTTATTAAGTCACAATTTACATCTAAAGAAGAAATTCCCTCTGCAATATCAAACCGATTTGATTTCATTCTGAAAATGCCGTCTTTATCCAAAGACATTTTTGCTTCTATATTAGCAAAATCTATTTCTTTATAATTACCTTTCAAAATCTTAACAATACAATCTTGAATAATTATATTTCTGATATCAAAAGTTTGAACATCTTCTTCAATTTTTTCTTCATCCTTTTCAAAGGCTTGTTCTGCTTGCTCGGCAGTTTGAACAGGAGCATTTGCACTGTTTAAAATTCTTTCAACGTCAACATTATCAATCGTCAGGTTTGTGTTTCTAACAATTATCGGAAACAACATTTTATTTAAAATATCACCCGAGAATGTATAATTTGCACGTTTAAACCTGCCTTCGGCGGTTACTTTTATTCCGTCTCCTACCGTAACAATATTTCCTTTTCTTATTGATAAACGTTGAGAGGGAATTCTTATTTTTTCTGCTTGCAAATTACCGTTCAACTTAGGGTATTTTCCGTTGTTATCATATTCTAACTTTCCGCTAAATTGTCCTTTTTTAAAGATTTTTTGTCCGATTAATACATTTAAGAATTCACTCGGCAACGGTTTTGGGATATCAAATCCGAAATCATACAAGAAGCCATCCGATAATCTTGTATTTCCTTTGAAAGTTAAAATTGGTTGAATACCTTTACTTGCTCGTGTTAATTCCTTTGCAATATAGTAATTTATTGTATTAATTGTCAGCTTATCCCCACGAATGGACATGTCGGCTTTATAGGCTCTATCATAATTTACGGGGCTAAATGAAGCATTATTTACAAGAATATCTTTTCCTGCAGGGATTTTACCCATTAAAACAACATCTATATCATTTTTAAATGTATCAACCAATATTTTTGCACGGGTATCACCTGTTAGTTTCATATCCATGCCTGCCGTTTTTGCAAGATAATCATGCATTAAATCAGTGCTTATTGTAGAAATTACGTCAAAATGCGATTTCATCGTATTCAAATAATCATTGACGGTTCCCTCAAATTCAAATTCGTTAGATTTTTTATTGTTATAATAGCCCTTAAAATTTGAAAATTTAAGGTCATTATTGCTCAATTTTATATCACCCGAATTTATTAAAAACGGCAAATTATTTAACGCTATAAGTTTTGAAGATAACCTGTTTAGTTTAATGTTTCCTGAGATATCTTTTTTCGTCAATTTGATGTTAAAATCGAAATCTCCGTTTATTGTTTGAAACATACACAACACATCATTTATATTATTTTCGATAATATTTGTTTGAAGAAGTTTTATTACGTCAGGGATAAAAAATCTTTTTGCATATATTTCAAGTTCATATCCCTTTTCACGGCCGGCTTCCGCATCAAAAAACATTTGTGAGTGGTTAATTGTTAAAGGACAATCTTTTACCAAAAGTTTTTTATTACCGATAATTATTTTATTATCATCCGCAAATGCAACATGGACAGTTTTTCCGCTCTTTATAATATCGGCGTCAAAATCAAAATGAACAAAACGTTGAATTTTTTCGGTATTATCAACGCTTAGGTTGTCAGCTTTGAGTTCCACTCTTGTTTCAGATGTAACATTATATATTATAAAACTTTTGTTCAGATACAAAACAGAATCAAATAAATCAACATTCCAATCATTTTTTTGTTGTTCTTTTTGCTCTCCGTTTGAAAGCGACATTAATTTATTTACATCTGCAAAAATTTCATCAGCACCGAATTTTTTGACTATAATTTTTTTGTTTTTTGCTTGCGACAGTGAGATTTCAGTATCCAAATCTTTAACAAGCAGCCATTGTTGATTATCTTTCTTAATGTCAATTAATCCGACACTAAAAGCTATATCAGGGTTTAAACCTGTTTTTAAATGTGGATTTTCAATATTTATATCAAGTCCCAAAGTCTTATTTAATTTGTTTTCAGCATAAGAAATAACTTTTTCATTGCTTACCAAATAGGGCAAAACATTTGTATAAGTATAAACCCCTAATGCACAAAACATTACGGCAATTAAGATTATTCTTCTTATTACTTTTTTTGGTGACTTCATCATAACAACTCTATGATATAATAAAAGTTATGAAAAGGTTATTATTATTTGGACTATTTTTTATATTAATGTTTAAAACTACCGCTTTAGCAGACGTTACATTTTTTAGTGAAAAAAACAAATTCGGAGCAAAAGATGAAGCAGGTAACATTGTTGTTGAGCCAAATTATAACAAATTGATAAGACTTGGGGATAAAGGCTTAATTGCACAAAAAGGTTCTCGATTTGGCATTTTGGATTTAAACGGAAATATACTTGTTCCATTTAAGTACAGACACGCAGAAAGAGTGCTTGGCAACCACGCAAAACTCGGAAATTACGGTGATTTTGGCTTGTATGATGAAACAGGTTTTGCTGTTATTCCTCCTATTTACAATTCTATTGATATTTTGTTCGGTGGAATGCTTTTAACCTATAAAGATTATAAGTATGGAGTATCTGATTTTAGCGGAAAAGTAATTTTTAAAAACATTTTTGATGATATTTATATGCCAAAACCAAATGTTATGGATGTTCAGTATAACGGTGAATGGTATGAAATCGAGCAAGTTTCATCAGATACGTTAAAATTGCCTGATGATGTCAGAACAGTAAAAGAAAATCCTGATTTTAAAATAACAAATTTAGTAACAAATACGGGAGTAATTTCAGGATATTCGGTATTAACGTTTTCAGATTATGTAATAAAAATAATATCTTCGATATCACCGGCACACGAAAAAACAATTGACCAATTAATGTTATCACAAGGTGCTGACACGGTTAATATTTTAATTAAATTTTCGTGGATACCAAGATATCCGTATAATTTTGCGAGAAATTATTATCATTGTATGAGAAATCCGAATAGCGGACTCCTTGCGGATGTAAGAACAAGGCTAAAAAACAAAATCAAATAGATAGTTGTTAAAAATAAGATTTTGTAAGAAAATAAAATTATGGAGAGATGTCCGAGCGGTTTAAGGTGCAAATCTCGAAAATTTGTGTGGGGGCAACTTCACCGAGGGTTCGAATCCCTCTCTCTCCGTTTTTATTTTTTGTTTGATTTTAAATAGGGATGAGAACCCTCACAAAACAAAGTTTTGTATATGGTTCGAGCGGAATTTACCATGTGTGTAACACATAAACGAAC
>CAVEOW010000221.1:0-1915 GCA_963617295.1 bacterium
CATTAAAGGTTCTTAGAGCTTCTTACACATCTACAACTTATTTTGTTTTCAATAATATTAACGCAATGGTTGAAGAACTGATTGCAGGAAAAGATGTTTCGGGTGATGATTTTATACAAGATTCAAATATTGCAGATAGTAGTAATATGCCAAGAACAGCAACTTTATATTGTAAGGCAAACAGCGTAGGCTCTGTAAAACTGATATTAAACCCTGACGTAAATCTTGACAGTAACACTATTTTATATGACCAAAGTTGCCAAGATATCAGGGGTGAATTTAAACCTGTTTTTTGTACTAAATTAGCTGAAATGGTAAATACATCAGGTCAAGTTCATTGCGGAAAGGATGACTTATTTGATGTAGGACTTGATACAAATGATGTTCCTTATATAAAAACAAAGAATTCAGATGAGGACTCGGGCAACTTTACAAACGAAGTACCAAACTTTAGAACAACTAACGGACAGAAATATTACATTTCCAACAGAGTTGTAAATTCCAATATTTCTGATATATACGGATTTAGATTAATGGGTGTTGACCTAAACGGTAATTCCAAACCAAATATATCTGATCAGGCAATATCAAGAAAAGCTCCTGATATAGTAACTTTCCTTATAATGGATTCAGGCGAAGTATTCCCGTTAGGTGCAGCAGCTGATAACTTGCTTGAAAAGAAAGACGGTAAATTAACAGGCCGTATTGTACAATATATAAACTCAAAGGTTAAAGGTTATTATTATGATGATAACTACGGCTCAAGAGAAGATGCGTCCGTTCCTGAAAACTGCTATGTAAAAGGAAAAGAAAACATACAATTGTGTAATTACGCAAGAGTATTTGTAAAAAATCCGAATGAAGTACCTGTAGAAGAAGGAAGAGAGGCTAAAGAAACTTCGTTCTTTTCATACAGACAAGCATATTGCACTGTATTAGGAGCTGATACGGATATAGTTCCTTCTTACAAAAAGTATTGCGACGGAATAGAGCGAAATCAATATTGCCCGCCATCAACAGATGACAAGAAATTTGATTTGTGCGTTGTTGAAAATGTTAAACCAATGTTCAGATATAATTTGAATTAGTTTTAGATATTTAAAAAGAGCCATTAAAACGGCTCTTTTGTTTACTACATAATTTGAAGAGCTCCTATTTTTTACTTTTTATACGATTTAGAGTCTTTATTAATTCTAAATATGATTCCAGTTCTTCGTTTGAAGATGAGTAAATGATACCTAATAGTTTATCTTTAACTTTATTTTCATACGTTTTAGTATTAATGCCAAAATCCGCCAAAGTAAAGCCTAATACATTCGCCATTTTTAAAAATGTATCAAGTGCGGGGTAATTTTTTCCTGTTTCTATTTTACTTAAATGTTTTTCACTGATACCAATTTTTTCAGCAAGTTCAGATTGCTTAATATTAGCACTCTTCCTGATATTTTTTATCGTCTTACCGATAAATTCTTTACTACAATAAAACATGAGTTCCTCATTTGGCTACATTTCAAAAGTAATCTATAACAAAGGACTTTTAAACAAGTACAATGAGGGCTTTTTAATTTTTCGTTACATGTGATTATTAATATATTAGATTTATGATACAATTACTAAACAGAATTTTGTAAAGTACGAACAAGAGGTATATGGATATGGATAAACTAAAGAAACTTTTAGCGTGGTTCTTTTCTGTATTATTTGCTGCTGCTTTTGTTTACTTCGCAACAGCCAAACACTTTTTTACTTTAGTTCCTGTTCTCGCTCTAATATTGTTATCTTGCCCGCTGTTTGAAAAATATGTAAATACTAAATTTCCATATTTAGAGGAGTACGGCAATGTAAAATTTATGATTATAATTATTATAATTACTATGCTCCCGTTTTTAGATTTAGCAATTTACGAATAAATTAT
>CAVEOW010000221.1:1925-3308 GCA_963617295.1 bacterium
ATTATATATTTTCAGTTGTATAAAAATCAAACCCGCCTAATGATTGATATAAATTGATACTTGCAATTATATCATTGATTTTTAGCGATACTGCCTGAATTTCTATCATTAATTCAGCTTGTTTTTGATATAACAAATTCAAATTATCCGCAGTTCCGATTTCTAAACGTTTTTCCATAAGTTCATATTCTTTTTTACTTAAATCTAATCTGTCATTAACAATCATATATTTATCATCTACAGATTTTAACATGTATAAAGCATCATTTGTTTCTTGTATCGAAGTTAAAATCGTTTTGTTGTAATTTTCTAATCCGATTTTATATTCGTCCTTTTTAAAATTCAAAAATTGAACTTTTCTACCGCCCATAAATAAATCAAGAGATGGAACGACTCCTACATCGGCAAGAAACTTGTGTGATGAAGACAGATTATATGCATTAAAGCCTATATTACCGACAATATTAAATGTTGGCAGGAATTCACGTTTTGCAACCTTTACATCAATACCAATTCTTTCCAAATTTAACTCTGATTTAATTACGTCCGGTCTTTTGGATATAACATCAGAATTAATATCGGGCGGAACAAAAATGCCAAAACTAATGTTGTCAAACGGAATTCTGTTAATATCATTAAATTCTCTGTCGGCCAATATTACGTTTAACTGATTTTTTAGTACATCTTGTTTTTCTTGGAGATTTTTAAGTTGTTCTTGGAAATAAGTCAAAGACTTCTTTTCAAGAATTAATTGTGTAATTGTGGCAGCACCTATATCTTTTTTCTTTTCAACAGAGTTAACAATCTCTTGTTGAATATCAATAAGTTGTTTTTGAATTTCAATAAGTTTATCCACTCTTACCAAATTATAATAATCTGCAGCAAATGCAGATGTAATGTATATATAAGCTGATTTTTCATCTTGTTGAAGTGCTTCAAAACGCTTCTTTTGAGATTTTGTTTTTAAGTGATTTTTACCCCAAATATCAAGCTCATAATTTAGCGTTAGAGGAAGTAAAAAACGAGATTCGGTATAATCGGGGATTTTTACTTCTCCGTGCAATATATCAGATGAACGGAAAATTTCTCCGACATAACCGTCGAAACCGATATGAGGCAACTCATTAGCAAATGACATTTTAACAAGCCTTTGTGCTTGTGAAACCTTTAGTGAGGCTGCTTTTAAGTCATTGTTATTAGAATAAACTTTGTATATGTTATCAACTAAAATTTCGTCGTTAAAATGGTTCCAAAACGGAATATTGACGTAATCGATTGTATTTGTATCTTCTGTTTTAGCGTCAACAGAACATAAAAATAATATAAATACGGCTATTAGTGTAAATATTTTTTTCATGAAATCTCCTTAGTATGTTATTATGG
>CAVEOW010000222.1:0-3305 GCA_963617295.1 bacterium
CTCCATATAATGCTTGAAAAAAATTTGCAAGAATATAAGGAAATGCAAACATCAATAAAGTCGAAACTAAATTTCCTTTTGTTAAGTCCTTTTCTATTGCCATAATCAACCTATTTTCAGCTAATAAAACAATATTAATACCAAAAATTATTCATTTCAATAGCACGGTTTTATATTAATTTAATGCTGTCTTACAACTCGGGCATGTAGTAGCGGTAACTTTTACTTTCGCTCCGCAACAAGGACAAACCTTATAAACTTCACCCATTTGAGGTGTATAATTTTGTTCTGCTTCTTCTTTCTTGTCTTTAATTGTTTTGTATATTAATCTCGCATAGTAAAGAACGATAGCAACAATAGCTATGCCGACAATTAACCACCACAACTCTTTCACCAGAAACATAATAAGTAAAAAAGCTAATAAAAAAGTTAAACAACCTGATAATTCAATTCTATACATTTTTTACCGCTTTCGGTTTAGATATTGACGGCGGTTGGATATATAAAGGTTTTACCTTTGCCCAGTTAAAATCATTATCGGAATTTTTCAGCATTTTATAAGTAATATCATCAAGATAAAGCCCTAAATCCGAATTATTTTCTTCATATTTTACAGAATTAAGACCGTTATTTTTTAATAATTCATACATTTTACTGTCAGTAACAATAAAAGAATTTTTATCTGTTTTCTCAACTAATAAATCAACTTCAACAAGCATAGGTTCGGTAACCGTTTTATCACCATCATACTCAGCAAAATAAACCTTATTTTTTCTTGCATCAAGTATAACAGTTGTCTTTCCACCTCTTTTGTTGATTTTAGAAAGAATTTGCAATGACGGAACTCCGACTAATTTTAAACATGCCTGTTGTGCCAATACTCTTGCAATCGTAATCCCTGCACGAATTCCGGTAAAGCTTCCAGGTCCTATATTTACGCCGATAGCGGTTAAATCTTTTATAAGAATATTATTCTTTCTTAAAATGTCTCTGATTTTTGGAATTAAAAATACACTGTGATAATCTTTATCAGTACTTGATACCACAATATTTTCAATTATATTTTCATTGTTTCTTAGCGTAATATATGTTTTATTAAAACAAGTATCAAAATTTAAAATCAACATTGTTCAAGCCTTTTTAAAATCAAATCACTCTTTTCTCCGACGGAAGAAAAAACAAATTCTCTTTGGGTTTCACCAATATAATATATATGAATTTCAATTCTGTCAAAAGGAAGCTCATTCTGCGAAAATTCAGCCCACTCAACGAGTGTCAAAATTTTACCCTCTGAATATTCTTCCAGCTCATTTATTATTGTAGAAACACCCTCATTTTCAAGTCTGTATAAATCAAAATGATATACAGGTAAAATTCCTGATTTATATTCATTTATTATTACAAAACTCGGACTTGTAACTTTTTCTTTTACGCCTAAATATTTACATAAAAATTTTGTAAAAGCCGTTTTTCCTGCTCCCACATCTCCAAGTAAACAAACAAATGCTCCTTCTGTTACAACTTTTGAAAATCTTTCCGCCAGTTTTTCCGTATCTTCAAGATTATTACACATTACCGAATATGACATTAGAACATATCTCCGACACCAAATGAGAACGCACCACGTTTGTTTCCGTCGCCAACATTGGTAAACGGAATACCATAGTCAACAGATAACGGGCCTACCCCCGGAATAAATAATTTAATTCCGACACCGCCGGCTACGCCATATTCAGGTCTATTGTACAATTTGTTAGTAATTGTGCCGTTATATAGCTTACCTGCATCAACAAAGAATGAAAGTTTAATATTGTCTAAGAATCTTGCTTTTTCAATTCTGTCTAAGAACAAGAACGGAGTTGTCAATTCCGCACTACCCATCATAAAGCCTTCGCCGGTACCGATTGTACTCATTCTGTAACCTCTTACCGTATAAGGCCCGCCTAAGCTGTATGCCATAACTTCAGGCATTTCGCCATGCAGATTTCCTGCCGCACGAGCTAACAATGAGAACGATGACTTTTTCATAACAGGGAAGTATTTCTTAATACCTGCAGATAAAGTACCGTGTGTATATTTTAATTCTGTCATATTAACATTTTCGCTAAACCTTAATGCCGCTAATACACCGCTTCTCGGGTTTAGAGAATTATCTCTTGTATCATACACAAGACTCGGACCTAAAGAAATATAAGTACCGCCTTGGAGTTGTTTTGAACGCTCTGAAATAGGGATGTTATGTTGTCTGTACAAACTTGCAATTTTCTTGCTGTCCCCCTCTTTTACTTTTACGTATTCTCCGCCGACTTTAACAGAGCCTAACAAGTTAGGATAATTTTTAAACGGTCTTGATAAAACAACATCAGCACCGTAACGTCTTTCAATTGCCAAAGGAACTTGATAGCTGCCGAAATCACGACCGAATGCTTTTACCAATAATGAATTATCACTACCTTTTAAACGAGGTTCAAAGAAACTGACTTCTGCTTGTAAATTAGCATGGTTAAGAGTTGAACTGTCAGACATAATAACCCCGGTACCTGCCATAAAGTTAATACCGACTCTTTGACCGTTCCCCATAAAGTTATTTTCAACAAACCCTGCTTGCCCGAATAGCCCCGTAGCGGTGTCAATCCCACCGCCCAATGATATGGTACCGGTTCTTTGTTCTTCAAGAACTATCGTAATATCATAAAGATTATCGCCCTCATCCGATTTTTCAATCTGGCGATTTACGTCTTTAAATGCTTGTGTTGAGTACAATCTCATTAAGTCTGCTTTTAAAGTATCTTCGTTATAAACGCTCCCGGGAGTGGAAAGGATATTTCTTTCGATAACAAAGTCTTTTGTTTTTTTATTCCCCTCAAAAGAAATTGAATTAATAATACCCTCTTGAAGTTCAATATTTACACACCCGTCAGGGTCATCTTGCACATTGGAAACTCTTGCAAGAACATAACCTTTTGCCGCATATAAATCTTCAACATCAGAAACAGCTTCCCCTAAGGTTTTTAAATTTTGAGGCTGCCCCTCTAAAGAATTTAAAATATTTAAAATTTCACCCGTTGAAACTACCGTATTTCCTGAAACCGCAAAACTTGTAATCGGTATATTTTCTTCCAAATATATTTTTAGAGTTAAAGATTCAGGTGATGTAGGAATCGGAACGGCTTTCATTTTTTCCGAGAAATATCCCATTTTGTAAATTGATTTTAAGTTTTGTTGAACTAAATCTTTACTGTATGTATCACCCAATTGCATGTTCATTACTTTTACAATATCGGATTCATTAATAAGGTGATTCC
>CAVEOW010000223.1:0-3287 GCA_963617295.1 bacterium
GGATTTTATCCTTATAACAAATGCCGATATTGCTGAAAAAATAGCTAATTACCTTATTTTTGCATTTGATACGGTTATTTCAAAATTTTACTCCGAGGCAGACTCCAAAAGAGGCTTTATGTTTATGCACGGTGATGATGAAGCGGAAGATAAAGTTCGATTAGTTTCAACAAGTATAGGTGTTATTTCAAACAAATATAAAAAATATACCGACTTAAAACAAGTTATAGCGTCTTTAATTTCAACTCATAAACTTGCAAAAAGAAAATCAGGCTCGTCATTCGTAATTGAAAGACCTAAAATCGGAGCAGAAAATGCAATACAGGAAAGAGAAAGAAATAATAATATTTTGATAGCGGAACTTGATGAAGCATTATCAATCTTGCTTGAAACGACAGCTCGTTTACAAGGCTATAATGTTCGAGCCGTCTATAATTATGATGATATTTTTGCTGTAATAAATGAGTTTGTTCCGTCTATTATTATTCTTGATGCAGGCAATTCTGAAACTTTAAAGGGATTAGAAGTTTGTAAAAAACTTAAATTTGAAATGCAAAATATAAAATCAAATATTATATTTACAACAACCGTTCATAATAAAGAAATGGTTTTAAATGCAGGGGCTGACTTATATTTGCCAAAACCGTATGAATTATCGGTAATGTTCGGTTGGATAAAAAAATTAAACGATTATTATAATGAGTAAGGAGATAGTTATGAAAGTTAAAATTGAAAAAAAATCCATACTTGATATTGAAGCTGACGTAATTGTCGTAAACCTTTTTGAGGGTGTTAAAACTCCGGGTGGAGTTACCGGCATTGTTGATAAGGCTTATGAGAATATAATTACCGATTATGTTATCAAGCATGAAAAATTTACAGGTAAGTATGGTGAAATTTATACATTACCGTTAATTAAAGAAAACAAGAAAATTTTAGTTGCAGGACTCGGAAAATTATCTGATTTTACTGTTTCTAAAATAAGAAATCTGACTGCAAAAATTGTAAGAATGTGTAATGCAATGAAAAATGTTAAAAAAGTTGTTTCAATATTGCATGGTGCAGGTGTTGCAGGACTTGACCCCGAGCTTTGTGCTCAAATGATAGCAGAGGGTGCAATTTCAGGAGAATATGCTTTTGATAAATATAAAGAAACAAAAGCAGAAAAAAATATAAAAGAATTTATTGTTGCCGAAATTGATGAGGCAAAATATAAAAAAGCTAAATGCGGACTTGAAAAAGGTATTATTATTGCAGATTCCGTAAATATGGGACGAGATATTATTAATGAATCATCTCAATATTTATATCCTGAAACGCTTGCTGATTTTGCAGTAAAAAATTCAAAAGTAAAAACAACAGTTTATAATAAAAAACAAATTGAAGAGCTTGGAATGAGAGCATTTTTGGCAGTAGGTCAAGGCAGTGTTCATGAACCAAGACTTATTCACATGGAATATATTCCTGAAAAAAAAGCGAAGAAAAAAATCGCAATTGTCGGTAAAGGTATAACCTTTGACGCAGGCGGACTTGATTTAAAACCGCCGTCATCAATGCTTACAATGCGTGATGACATGTCAGGTGCTTCTGCTGTTATTATGACAATGAGAGCATTAAGTGAATTAAAACCTGATGTAGAAGTTCACGCAGTTGTTGCAGCTTGCGAAAATATGCCCTCAGGCAGTGCATATAAACCGGGGGATGTAATTGTTGCAAAAACAGGAAGAACAATTGAAATTGATAATACGGACGCAGAAGGCAGGGTAACTCTTGCAGACGCTATTGCTTATGCAGAAGAACTTGGTGTTGACGAAATAATTGATATTGCTACTTTAACAGGTGCTTGTATGGTTGCACTAGGCACTGTTGCAAGCGGAATTATGGGTAACGATGACAAGAAAATAAAAGAATTTATAGCTTCTTCTGATGAAGTCGGCGAAAGATTTTGGCAAATGCCAATGTATGAAGAATACGGCAACTCTTTAAAGAGTGATATTGCCGATACAAAGAATACAGGCGGAAGAATGGGCGGAACAAGTGCTGCTGCAATCTTCTTATCCCACTTTGTAAAGAAAGCTGCTTGGTTACATTTGGATATTGCAGGAACTGCATTCCTCGATTCTCCGAACGCAGAGGGCATAAAAGGTGCAACAGGCATAGGTATAAGAAGTTTAATTAAATACATTGCAGGTTAGATAAATTAAAAAAACTAAAGGAAGTACCAAATGGTACTTCCTTTTTGATTATTTCTTTATGGCTTTTTTGTATCTGCTGATTTGCATATCTGATAATATAGCCTTAAATTGTTTTTCATAACATTTACAAATTTTCTTTCTCTCTTTCTTGAGCTTCTTTATTACATTTTTCTGTTTGCGAATATCCCAATTGGTAGCACAAGTCTTTTTAAGTTGTGCAAGTTTTCCCTCTTCGCACTGAATGCGTTCATTCAGACTAAGAACTTCTTGTTCATATTTGTCTTGAATTTTTGTCGCAGTACAAATTTGAGTTTCGCTTAACCCAATACATCTGAAAATTGCATTCATATTTTTGCCTGTGCATAAGAAATTTTCACCGCTGCAAGGCATAGGCGGAGTAACTTCACACGGTCTTGTACAAGCAGGCTTTTTAGGAGTCATCCCCATTTCACTGTCACATGGGCTTGCTGCAAAGACTTTGACAGAGCATAAGCAAGCAATTGCAATTAGTAAAAGATAAAATTTTTTCATTTTCTTCTCCGATTTAACTTAGTACCGTATAAGTATTGAATATAAGTCGGGATTTTAATATTCCCCAAAAGACTATTTAAAGTGATTAATAAAAATGTTACAAATCGTTAACATACGGGAAATTTTTTATAACAAAAATACTTTATATAAATAAGGTTAGTTAGACTTATTTGGGTAGGTAAATGGTTAATACAGTATCTTTAGATAATGATTATTCAAGATATTTTATAAATTCACTTCCAAGAGTGTCATCATCGGAAGAAATTAGTGTTTTTGATGATAATGCAGGAGAAAAAGATTATTCTGTTGAAGCACAAGCTGCAGTTTTGGAAGAACAACTCAATGCAGTAACTGACAAAAATGGTTGTAAAAGAGGTGCTTGGGATTCTTTTAAAGGATTTATCGGGCTAGGTACAAGCTCAAAAAAATGTGAAAATTATATTGAAAAATTCAAAAATGGCGAAATGAGTTTTGATGAAGCACTTGCAGAAATTGAAAAATATGACCAAAAACAAGATAGCAGCTTAAATTTATTTTCAAATATTGCAACAAGTGTAATGG
>CAVEOW010000224.1:0-1658 GCA_963617295.1 bacterium
CCTCAAATAGGAAGAGCCAAAAGTGAAATATCGGAGCTTTCAGGTGAAAGTGGTGCAATTTTAACCGCAAGACCAAAAGGTGTTCAATCAACTTTAAAAAAATTAATTGTAAAATATGAAAAAGGAAAAATAAACTTAGGAGAAACTTCTACTCCTGAAAGTATTGCTGCAGATTGCGAAAAAGCAATCGGAGATTCATACGGAACAAGACTCCAATTAAAATCCTTAACTCCTGAACAAACAAGAGCGGCAGTAGAAAGAGGCTTAATAGGCACATCTTTAGACTATGATGAATTTATTGCTTATATGAAAAACGGAACAGGTGAAGATAATGTTATCGGCTTCGATAAGATAAAAGCCGGTGTAATAGAAACTCTAAAGACAGTACAAACAGGCTATGTTGTAGATAGACTTATCAGAGGAATAAGAGATAAGTCAATTAATATTACGGAACTTAACAACTATGGAAGCCGCAGTTCATCATACTTTACAAATGAACAGTTACTGGAAATTGCAAATGCTTATGAAGAAACAACGGGTAAAAAATTAACGGTTGTTACAAGAGTTGATGTTGAAGAAGCAAAAGAAGCATTCGGTGCTCGTATTAATAGCGACGGAACTATGGAAAATGATTACATGATAATAAAGAATAAAGGTGCCGAAAAAAATTCAGGTTATACTTCAACACAAATGAATGTTAAACATAAATTAAATGATGAAGGTACCCAAACAGGTAACGGCGAACTGCAAATAAGAGGGACGGAAGTAAATACCTTCGGCGATGTTGAACATATTCCTTACGATATCAGACAAGGTAAAATAACCGCAAAGGATGTTGAATATTCGGAAGTATATAAAACTATTGAAAGTATGGATGATAGCAGTTATTCAAACTATAACAGATATCTTTCTCAAACATACGAATGGTTAAGAATGAAAGAACTCGGAATAGATACGCCAAAGCCTGAACTTGACGGTGTATATAAAACAAAAACAGGTGAAGTAATAAGTGCTTCCGATATGGGCAAATTAACAATGGAAGGACTTACCGAACTAAATCGAAAAATACATGAATAAAAAATTTTTTCAGGGTTTTAATATGGTATAATAAGGAACAAATTTATGGAAATTAATAATCATTTTAATCAATATAATTCAAACAACATAAAAAAAGAAAACAAGGTAAATTCAATGAGTGATGAACAAGTAAATTTTGAAAACAAAGTTTTCCCGAAAGTTTGCGAAGTTTTAAGTGAAATTGCAGAGCAAAGAGTACCTGAAAATGGTATATTCAGCAGGGTCTTCGTTGCGTTTGATATTCCGAATTCAAAAAATAATGAGGGATTTTTGGATATTGTATATCATCCTAAAGATAAAAATCAAAGAGTTCTTTCAACAAATGTTCATCATAAAAACAGTGACCGTATATTCTCTAATATAATTATGCAAGGTACAAAAAAAGAAGTTATGGAGTACCTTCAAAATGCTAAAAATCACCCATCATTAATTGCATCAGAACTTGAACTTTCATCCAAGGTTGATGACTATAATTCTTCTTTATAAATATAATTTCTAAAATTAACAAAACCTGCCACTATGTTTTTCTTTAATTTTAAGTTATAATTGACTTATTATTATAAGAAAAAGACAGGTTATTT
>CAVEOW010000224.1:1668-3272 GCA_963617295.1 bacterium
AGGTTATTTATGGGTGAACAATTAAAATACAAAAGAATACTGCTAAAAATTAGCGGTGAAGCCCTTATGGGTAAACAAGAATTCGGAATTGATCCGACCCCGTTGGAAATGATTTCAAAGGAAATAAAGGAAGCCTATGATGCAGGTGCTGAAATTGCAGTTGTAGTAGGCGGGGGAAATATTTTCAGAGGGGTAAAAAACTCTACAAAATATGGTATGGATCAGGCAACAGGTGATTATATCGGCATGTTGGCTACCGTTATGAATGCATTGGCACTTCAAAGTTCATTAAGAAAATTGAACGTACATTGCCGAGTTCAATCTGCAATTGATATGGATAAAATTGCGGAACCGTATATCAGATTTAAAGCTATAAGACACTTGGAAAAATCAAGAGTTGTTATTTTTGCCGCGGGAACAGGCAATCCGTTCTTTACAACAGATACGGCAGCAGCTTTAAGAGCTTCCGAAATCGGAGCAGAAGTCATGCTTATGGCTAAAAACGGTGTTGACGGAGTTTATTCCGATGATCCGAGAACAAATCCAAATGCTAAAAAATACGGCAAAATTACTTATGATGACATTATTATTAAAGGTCTAAAAGTAATGGATACCGCTTCTTGTGCGTTATGTAAACAAAATTCTATACCTATTGTGGTATTTGATTTTGCCGCAAAAGGAAGCATTATAAGAATATTAAAAGGTGAAGACTTAGGAACATATGTAGGAGGTTAAAATGGCAATTGACGCAATATTTTCAACAGGTACGGAAAAAATGGAGAAAACTGTTTCTCAAATGAAAAAAGAATTTGCATCTATCAGAACGGGAAGGGCAAACCCTATGATGTTGGATAAGGTTTTAGTTGAATATTACGGTGCTCCGACTCCTCTAAGACAATTATCTCAAGTTAGTGTTCAAGACGGAACAACTCTTGTTATTGCTCCGTTTGATAAGTCAATTTTAAAAGAAATTGAAAAAGCTGTTGTTAAAGCTGATTTAGGTATCAACCCTAACTCTGACGGTGTAGTTGTAAGACTTGTATTCCCGCCGTTGACATCAGATAAAAGAAAAGAAATCTGCAAAGATGTTAAAAAAGTTTGCGAAGAAACAAAAGTTGCAATTCGTAACATCAGACGTGATATGACAGATGAACTTAAAAAAGTTGAAAAAGCTGAAAATTTATCTGAAGATATGGTAAAAGACAATCAAGACAAAATTCAAAAGTTGACTGACAAATATATCAAAATTGCAGATGAACTTGAAGTTGAAAAAGAAAAAGAGGTTTTAACCGTATAGTGGCAGAAACTGATGTAAAAACTAAACAGACAAGATTTATAACAGGCTTTGCTATTGCATTGGTTGTTGTAGCTTGTATGTTACTTGGCGGTAAATTCCTTCTTCTTTTTTATTTGGCATTTGTACTTATAGGAACGAAAGAATATACAACAATTCTTAAAAATAAAGGTTTTTTACCTTTTTATAAGGTTATTGTTGTGGTTTCGCTATTGTTAATTTTAGCAACGGCTACAAATAATAATATTTTGATTCCGCTTATTCTTATATTCGGAACTATGATATCATTTTTTGCAGTGTTGTTTAGAGG
>CAVEOW010000225.1:0-3257 GCA_963617295.1 bacterium
CCTCTGAACTTAGATGTTTATTGTATTGTAGCATCACTAACTCCTTTCTTCTCTAATTTTACTATACTTGAGGTGTTAGTGTTGCGATTACTTCTTGAACGCACTGAAAGCATATTCCGTATTACAACAAGCCTCATACAGAATAGCAATGGAAGATGGAGGTTCCGGTTGGGATTACAGTTTAATGAGTGATAGTGAGTTCTTCGATTCCTTTACAAAGTCTGTTAATGCAATTAAAATTTGCAAAAATGCTGATACAAGTTGTTTTGGAAAATCTAAAGTTACTGCATTAAACGGTTCTTCTTGGGATGATGATTATATTCACCTGAATTCACTTGTAACAGGTGATGGAATTTTGTATTCATGGAGTAGCAATGTAGATGGGTCTATGTGTGCAAATAAAGGATTAAATTCTGAGGACATTCAAAACTGTATCGGGAGATTTTATGTCGATGTAAACGGTGGAACCCCTCCAAACACAATTGGGCGTGATATATTTTTCTTTATGGCAATTAATGGTAAAGGTATTGTTCCTGCCGGTGCAGCCGTAAGAAATTCTGAATGTTCAAAAGTCACCGGTGGAACTACATGTGCAGCTAAAGTTTTAAGAGAAGGTGCAATTAATTACTATTAAAGCCTAAGAAATAACAAATTGACCTCTTAAAAAATCAATGGCAAAAAATATTTTTTTATGTTTTAAGTTTATTGAAGAGGTCTTTTATGAATATTAACAAAATAAATTATAATTCTAATAATAGTTTTGGAAAAAGTAATTATTGGTTGCAAAGAAAAAAGCATCTTATTTTACATACAAATTTATTCAAATCCCCTATAGCTCAAAATGTAAAACAGGCTGAAATATTTGAAAAACAAATGCAAGAAACAAAAAATCTCCATAAAAAGAGAAGATTCGCTTCTACAAAAGCAGGTTTCTTCCCTGAACAAGAAGTAGAAAAGAAACCTAACATTTTTCAAAAAGCTAAAAGTATTTTTAAATCAGTAAAAAAAGAATTTACTATTAAATTATAATTATTTATTCTCTACTATTTCTTTAATTTGAGATTGTAATTGTTTTTTGTTGTGAATTATTGAAGAAATAAAAGCAGCTGCAACAATTACTAAACCAGTTCCGCCCGTAATAACTTCTGATATTTCAACTTTTGTACTGATAAACATAATTATGGCAAGAAAACCGATTGCCCAGTGAGCACCATGTTCCAGATAAATAAATTCTTTCAAGGTTTTTTTATCTACCATATAAATTGTAAGAGAACGAACAAACATTGCACCGATTGCAAGTCCGATTGTGATGATTATTATATCTTTACTTATTGCAAAAGAACCTAAAACTCCGTCTAAAGAAAATGAGGCATCAATTAATTCCAAGTACAAAAAGCCGATAAATCCGAGTTTTGCACTTCCGCCCATTACTGCAGCCCTTTTTTCTGCAACTTGCTCAAGTAAATTACTTATACTGTCAACAACTAAATATAAAATAATCCCTGTCATACCTGCCAGTACAACACTTACTTTTTGTTCTACCGGTATAAAGTGTTGTAAAATCATTAATGCTATCAAACAAAATACAACATCAACATATTTTACGCAGTTCAACTTTAATAAAGGTTTTTCAATAAATGTAATCCAATTGACTTCTTTTTCCTGATGAAAGAAGTAAGCGAAAAATATCATGAGCAAAAAAGCTCCGCCGAAAGTTACCAAAGGAGCATGTGCCATGTGCAGATAATAAGTATATTTATCGACATCGTTAAGTGCTAATTGTGTTACCGCCAAGACGGTCAGCCCTGAAAAGGCTGCAACAACAATAATAGGAAATAAAAATCTCATCCCGAAAACGGCAATTGCAATACCCCAAGTAAGAAATCTGTGTTTCCAAGTATCATTCATTTTTTCAAGTTTTATTGCGTTTACAACAGCATTATCAAATGACAGTGTTACTTCCAAAATAGCAAGGAACGAAACTACAAATAACGAAAGGAAACCACTGCCGGCGTGAGTATGTTCACCCCAAAAATATGCAGTAATAACTCCTATAATAGTAACTAAAACAGAACCTTTAAAATATTTAAGCATTTAATCTACCTTTTTTTTCTACAAAAAAATTATATAAAAAAATAGGATAAAAAACTCCTCTTTTTATCCTATTTTAAATTATTCTATGGTTTTCTCACTATAGAGCAATTAGTCTTGAGCGTGTCCTGCAGTGCCTAATACATCTCTCATCTTGTGCATAACCATTTCTTTAACGGCTGTTCTACCGGGACCCATATATTCACGAGGATCGAATTTTTCAGGGTGTTCAATAAAGAATTCTCTGATTGTAGAAGTCATTGCTAATCTCAAGTCTGTATCGATATTGATTTTAGCAACACCGTGTTTAGAAGCGAAGTTAAGCATATCTTCCGGAACACCTTGTGCATCAGGTAAGTTGCCGCCGAATTTATTACATTTAGCAACAAATTCTTTCGGAACTGATGAAGAACCGTGAAGAACTAACGGATAATCATATCCGACAGCTTCATTTACAGCTTTTTTAATTTCAGCTAATCTTTCAAAGTCTAATTTAGCTTCGCCTTTGAATTTGTAAGCACCGTGTGAAGTACCGATAGCAACAGCTAAAGAATCACAACCTGTTTCTTTTACAAATCTTGCAGCTTCAGCAGGATCAGTGTATGTTGAATCTTTTGCGTGAACTTTAACATCATCTTCAACACCGGCTAATTTACCTAATTCAGCTTCAACTGAAACGCCGTGAGCATGAGCATATTCAACAACTTGTTTTGTCAATTTGATGTTTTCTTCTAACGGGAATCTTGAACCGTCAATCATAACTGATGAGAAACCGCCGTCGATACAAGCCTTACAAATTTCAAAATCAGCACCGTGGTCTAAGTGTAAAGCAATCGGTACAGTAGTTGTAGCAAGTGCAGCTTCAACCAATTTAATTAAATATGTTTGGTTAGCATATTTTCTTGCACCTGCAGATACTTGTAAAATAATCGGTGATTGTGTTTCTTCAGCAGCTTCGGCAATACCTTGAAGGATTTCCATGTTGTTAACATTGTAAGCACCGATAGCATATCCGCCAGCCAATGCTTTTTTGAACATTTCGCCTGTTCCAACTAATTTTCTTTCGCTCATTAGTAGTCTCCTCTAATTTTGTTGTTTATTTGACAATATTAATTTACATCAAAAATAAAATGTTTACAAATGAGACGTTTTATTTTTTTTATAAC
>CAVEOW010000226.1:0-3251 GCA_963617295.1 bacterium
TTACTACCTAAATAGTAAAGCCTCCTTTATTAAGTTGACGTCGATTTTGAATGTGTAACATTTTAATTTATTTTTCCTTTTTTATTATTTTAACATCATTAAAGTTTTTGTAAAGCCTACTCAGCTTTTTCTTCAACTTCAACAACTTCTTCTTTTAATACTTCAGAAGCTGTAATGTTAACATTTAAGTTAGCTTTTACTTTTGATGTTAATCTGATTTGCATTGTGAATTTGCCTAATTTGTTAAGAGGTGCATCAAGTGAAATTGATTTTCTGTCAACTTCAATACCTGTTTTAGCTTTAATTTCTTCTGCAAGTCTTTTTGTTGTGATAGCACCGAATAATTTACCGCTTTCACCTGCTTTTGCGGAAAATTCAATAAATTCAACTGATTCAATTTTCTTAGCAGCTTCAAGAGCTTCAGCGTGTAATTTTTCTTGTTTAGCTTTAATTCTTGCTAAATTCTTTTCTCTGTTTTCTTTAGCACCCTTTGTTGCTAATTCTGCTAAATTTTGCGGGAACAAGAAGTTTCTTGCATATCCGTCTTTTACATTAACGATATCGCCTGCTTCGCCGATATTTTGTACGTCTTTTTTTAGAATTACTTCCATTTTATATCTCCTTAACTGTATTTTTTTTAATAAGTACTAAAATCATAATAAAAACATAAATATTTGTCACGTTTTATTAATCAATTTTAACGCTGACAAGATTTTTATTAAATTTTTATGCTTATTCAATAACTGCGTTAAGGTCTTCAACCATTTTATCAGGGTCAATACCGTGTACTTTAGCACCTGCTTCAAGATTTTCAAATCTGGCAGCAGCACATCCGATACAACCTAAACCGTATTTTTGGAATACTTCAATAGTTTGAGGGTATGTTTGTACAATTTCTATTAAACCCATATCTTTTGTAATTTTTCCCATAATATTTTCCTTTCGTTGATATTTTTACTTTTATTATTAAAAATTATACAACAACAAATATGAAAGGTATATATGTTTAAGTACATAATTGAAATCTTTTGTAAAGAAACAATAATCGGGCTAAGCGATTTTTCAGACATCAGAGCTGTCGGAATATACAAAAACAGGCATAAAAGCCTGTTTAAGAATAAAAATAAATTATATATGAAATATTTTACTGATCCGATTGCTTGTCATCTTTAAGCATTTTTTCAAAATCAGACGGTTTTAAACTTTGAATAAAGTTTTTAAATTCTTGCGATTCAGCCTCATCTTTTTCACTGTCACAAGAAACACTGCCGTCTGCAAGAACCTTAGCAGATACAAATATCGGAGCTTCTACCCTGATTGCAACCGCTATGGCATCAGACGGTCTTGAATCAATAGTAATTTCATTATTGTCATCATTAACCAAATAAATTGTTGAGTAATATGTATCTTTTTCTACGTCGTTTATTTCAACTCTGTCAACACGATAGCCGGTTTTTTGAATAATATCAACAATCAAGTCGTGAGTCATAGGTCTGAGAACCTTGATGTTTTCAATTTTTCTAATAATAGCACCGGCCTCCGCCGACCCAATCCAAATAGGAAGAGCCTTTCTGTTTTCCATATCGTTTAATACAATTATCGGTGAACCGCTTGCTGTATCGATAGCGATACCCATTACTTTCATTTCAATCATTATTTATTCCTTATAGTAATTTAGTCAAAATATCAGGTCCGTCGTCTGTAACGCAGACTGTATGCTCAAAGTGAGCAGACGGCATTTTATCTCTGGTTACAACTGTCCACTCGTCAGAAAGAACATCAACTTCATCACAACCCAAGTTAAGCATTGGCTCAATAGCAATTGTCATAGCTTTTTCCAATACTAACGGATTATTTGTTCTGTAGTTAAATACAAACGGATCTTCGTGCATTACTCGTCCTACTCCGTGACCGCCATACTGTCTTACAATTCCCAATTTATATTTTTTTGCAACATCTTCAATCGCACCTGCTACATTTTCAAGTCTGTCATGCGACTTCATGTGTTCTAAACCTGCAAACAAAGATTCTTCAGTAGCTTTTAAAAGCATTTTCTTCTCATCGGAAATTTCACCGACAGGATAAGTCCAAGCACTATCACCGACAAAACCTTTAAAAGTAGCACCAACATCAATACTGATAATATCACCTGCTTTTAAAATAACATCATTAGACGGAATACCGTGTACAACCTGTTCGTTTACCGAAGTGCAGATTGTAGCAGGGAAACCGTTATAACCGAGAAATGTCGGGTCAGAATGGTTTTCTTTAATAATTTTATGAGCAAGTTCATCAAGTTCCTTTGTTGTAACGCCTTCTTTTACAGCATCTTTCATTGCGGCATGCACAAGAGCAACAATATTACCTGCTTGCTTCATTATATTTATTTCAAATTTTGATTTTCTATGAATTCCCATGTTGTTTTATAACCTCTGTTAAATTTGCATAAATTTCATTAATGCTAAGGCTTGCGTCTAATTCAGCCAACCAACCTCTTTTTTTGTATAAATCAACTAAAGGAGCTGTTTGAGCAAAATAGGTATCAAATCTCTTACGAGCTACTTCTTCCGTATCATCAGCTCTTCTTGTAAGTTTTCCGCCACATTTTTCACAAATTTCGTGATTATTCATTTTCATGGTTTTAATATTATAAATAGCACCGCACTTACTGCAAGAGCGTCTGTTTACAAGTCTTTCAATCAAGAGTTCTTCATCAATATTGAAATAGAACACAATTCTGTTAACTTTTTCACTGCCGTCAATTTCTTCAAAAATTTTATCTAACGCTTCAGCTTGTTCTAAACTTCTCGGATATCCGTCAAGAATAAACCCTCTTTTGCAGTCATCTTTCATCAAACGATTTTTAATAATATTTGATACTAATTCTTTCGGAACTAATTGACCTTTTGACATAAAACCGTCAGCTAATTTACCGTTTTCTGAACCTGAAGCAATTTCTTCTCTTAATAATGCCCCTGTATCAATGTGAGGAATATTCATCTCTTTTGATAAAATAATAGTTTGAGTACCTTTTCCGCTTCCCGGAGGACCTACAAATATAAATTCTTGTTTCATTTTTCTACCTGCTTTTTGTATGTTCGACTCATTCGGTATAATTATATCACATAATTTAATTAGAAAATAATAAGTTTATTCAAGAGGAATATAAAAAACAAACATCAGCAAGAATATAAGAAAAAATTAATTCATACTTAATAAAATTTTTCATAATTTTTGTGTTAGCATAAAAC
>CAVEOW010000227.1:0-3194 GCA_963617295.1 bacterium
ATACTGACTTTCGTATTTTCAACAACTTTAATAGGAGTATGTATTGACTATTCTTTGCATTACTTTGTTGAAAAAAGTTTTGATAAATTAAAGAAAAGTATGACAATAAGTTTAATAAGTACAACTTTTGCGTTTTTAATTTTGTTCTTCTCAGGAGTTGAACTGCTAAAACAAATAGCACTGTTTACAATTGCAGGATTAGTAAGTGTTTATTTATTTGTAAGGCTGTTCTACCCTGATATGTGCAAAAAACTGTTTAGTGATTATGAGAAAAAATCAGATTTTAATTTAAACCAAAAAGCAAGAATTATGATACTTTTAGGGGTATTTATTATAATGATATTCGGAGTTTTTCGTATAAACTTTAACGATAATATAAAAAATATGTATGTTCCCTCTAAACAAATGGTATATGCGGAAAAATTATTTTCTGAGCTCACAAACTCAACAGGCAAAACCTTTTTTATACTTGTAAAAGGTGATAATATCGAAAATATTTTGGAACAAGAAGAAAAAATAAGCCAAAATATCACGGATTATCAATCAATTTCAAAATATATTCCGTCCCATAAAAGACAAAATGAAAATTTTGCATTAATTAAAGATTTTTACAATGACTCGTTATCAGATTATGCCAAAGATATTTTAACTAAAGAACAAATAAAAAGTCTTTTAAATATTAAATCTTCAAATGATTACCTTGATGTCGATTTCAACTCCGCATTAACGGATTTTATGATTGATGATAAAACTTCAATTATGGTTGTATCAAGTAATAAGGAAGAAATAAAGGCAGATAATTCAGAGATTATAGACCTACCTCAAATTATTTCGGATAAAATTGCAAATCACAGAATAAACTGTATGAAGCTGATTTTGCCCGTTGTCTTTGGATTGTATCTGTTATTGGTTTTTGCATACCGTAACTGCATTAAAGCATTTAAAGTAATACTTCCGTCTATAATTGCAGTATGTTTTTCACTATGTTTTGCAGCTTTAATTTCAAAAGAAATCAATCTGTTCCATATTTTATCTTTATTTTTGATAATAGGGTTTGGACTTGATTATTCCGTTTTCAGAGTAAGTGGAGTTAAAAATTCAACACTTGCAATATTTCTTTCTTGTGCAACAAGTGCATTTTCATTCGGACTGCTTGCATTTACAGGATTTAAACTCATAAGTTCAATGGGATTAATACTTTCAGTCGGACTTTTAAGTTCATATATTTTAAGCTTAGTTTTAATTCCGCAGTCAGAATTTGATGAAAACAAAGAAAACATATAATCAGGAATAATTTCAAAAGAAAGTATTTGATTTAATTCGGCTTGAAGCTTAATTTGTGCTTCATATTGAGTCCAATATTGGTAAAAACGCTTTTTATCCTGATATTCTATTCTTAAATAATCTGATATTCCTTGAAAATTTCGTTCTCTCATATATTCAACATCTATCCCTAACGGAAACTCATCAAATGCACAAACAACCATATTTTCAGAGTGTGAAATATTGAAATTAAGATTTGAAAATTTAAACTTTGGTTTTTTATTCTCAACAACTATTTCCGTATTTTCTACCCCATAATAATTATGAGCAGCAAATTTCACAATAAACCTGCCGATGGCAGACTGCAGCTTTTTATGCTCCTGCTTTGATTTTGGTTTGATATCTTTAAAATTAATGTAGAAAATCTTCATGCTATAATTTTAATATTAATATATTAAAAAAAGAAGAAAATTTACAATTTAATGAAGTGGTTTGAATTAAAAGAGCAGGCAGCAGGCACAAAAAGATTGCTTCTTACTTGGTATATTTATAAATTGTTCGGTAAAAAAGCCGTAAAACTTATTACTTTTTTCGTAACACTGTTTGCTTTTTTAGGGGCGAAAGAAAATAAAAATTGTTCTAAAAAATATCTTAAAATAGTGGGGATAAAACCTACAAACTTTAATATTTTCAAGCATTTTTTATCATACGCATATTCTTTAGCGGACAGAATGGAATCTTTTTCAAACAATTTTCCCGTAAATAAAATTAAATTTCAAAGTGAGGAAGATAAAAGAACACTTGAAAATGATTTAAAAGCGAAAAAGGGCATATTTTTTATATGCTCACACTTAGGAAACATTGATATAATGAGAAGTTTTATATTTTCCGATTGGGGCGAATATTGCAGTGAAGTTTGCGTATTTCTTTCTAAAGAGCAATGCAAAATATTTAACGGATTTGTTGAACAAATAGGAACAGCTTGTAATCAAAAGGTTTCATCTTACCCGATTGAAGATATAGATGTAAATACATCTATTGAAATAGAAGAAAAACTCAACAAAGGAGCAATTGTTTTTATGGCAGGTGATAGAACTTCCGCTCACAGCAGCAATTTTGAAACAGAATTTCTTTCTCATAAAGCAGATTTCCCGCTCGGAACATTCAAATTTGCACAATTGATGAACGTTTGCACATATTTTATATGTGCCATAAAAACAACAAACGATAACTATTCAATCCATTTTAAAAAGTTTGAACAAAAAAGTTCTAAAAAAGAAACTCTAAACACAATGAAAAAAGAATTTGTCAGTTTTCTTGAGTCAGAAACTAAACTTGCTCCGTTTCAGTTTTATCATTTCTATGACTTATTTAAAAATTAAGCAGTCAGCTCTTTATACTTTTTGAAATGAATTTCAGCGTCAGATGTATCATTATTTAATTCTTCCGCACAACCTAACATGTAATAATAATGTGCTTTATTAGGATTATACTTTATGGCGGAAAGATAATCTTCCTTTGCACTTTTGTACATTTTTTTCAATAATTTGTAAAATCCTCTTTGAGCGTATAATGAATCATTCTTATAGTCTTGTGCCAAAGCGGAAGTGTAATCATTTATTGCACCTTGAATGTCATCTATTGCATATTTAGCACTTGCACTGTTTTTGTAGTACTCAATATTGGAACTGTCCAGCTTGCTTGCAGTTTTGTAATTATCTATTGTCAAATTATATTCTTTCAAACTTCTGTGTACATCAGCTCTTTTAGCGTATAACTCAGCATTCTTAGGGTATAAACCGATTGCTTTTGTATAGTAATCAATAGAATTGTAAAACGCTCTGTTTTTTTTATATGTTCTTGCTATTGCAATATAAACAGGTAAAGAAGTGTTAAATAGCGATAATGCAAAGAAGTAGGCATTTATTGCC
>CAVEOW010000228.1:0-3181 GCA_963617295.1 bacterium
ATTCTTCTGTTATCGGGATTACAACATTTTGCCCTTTCTTAAAGATTATAAGCTTTGCAATCCAAGGTGCGTCTTTACCTATGTATTCTCTTGAAAATTTAATATCATGTTGATTACCGTTTACGTCTGTTGCATATCCGTCAGAAAGTACAAGTTTTCCGCCTTTACATAGGAATTTTGCTTTTTTGTTTTCTTGTACATATATTACAGCTTTATCACCTTTTTTAAACACCAACTTACCATTAATAAATACATCTTTTCTTATAACAACATTTAATTTTCCTGCTCCTGAAATTGTTCGTTGAGATTTAGTCCTTTTCATTCCCAGCAAAACTTTTGTATCTTTAGGTACTTTCACCGTTTGTGCAAAAGTTCCTAACGCAGTAAAACAAAAAACAATAAGTAAACAAAAAACTTTTTTCATACATAAATCTCCATTTTCTCAAAAAAGAGCCTGTTAAAGGCTCTTTTTTGTATTAAGCGTTTTACATTATTAACCGACATACATAATAACTTGACCTTGTTCAACGGCTTGCCCGTTTTCAACGCAGATTTCGGTTATTTTGCCTGAAGCTTCAGCTTCAATTTCGTTCATTAATTTCATTGCTTCTATAATGCATACAACTTGACCTTTTGCAACCGTATCTCCAACTTTAACAAACGGATCTGCATCCGGAGAGGGTGCATTATAAAAAGTTCCTATCATGGGAGAAGTAATTGGTGTACCTGTATGTTCAGCCTTTTTAGGAGCTTCTTGTTTTGGTGTCGGAGCGGAAATTACTTGTGAAGTAACTGTTGCCGGCGGAACATAAACTCCTTGAGGCATTACCGATTCAACTTTTTTCTCTCTTTTTAAGCAAATAGTTTCTTCTTCATTTTCTAAAGAAATTTCGCTTAAATCTTGCTCATAAACTATATTTGCCAACTTCTCCAAAAGTTTTAAATCAAAATTCATTATTTATTGCTAGTCCTTATACTCTGTCTAAATATTCGTTTGTTCTGGTGTCAACTCTGATAACTGTACCTGTTGTAACGAAGAACGGAACGTTAACAACTGCACCCGTTTCTAATGTAGCAGGTTTAGTACCGCCTTGAGCCGTATTTCCCTTTTCAGCAGGAGGGGTATCAACAACTTCTAATTCTACAAAGTTCGGAATATCAATCCCGATAATATTTGTTCCGTGAAGTAAAATTGCAACATTCATATTTTCTTTTAAATACTTAACCCCGTCGCCAATTTTATCAGCTCCGACAGAAATCTGTTCGTATGTTTCTAAATCCATCATCACATAGTCATTACCTTCTTTGTATAGGTATTGCATATCTCTTTTATCTAATGTAGCTTTTGCAACTTTTTCACCTGCTCTGAAAGTTTTTTCAACAACGTTGCCTGTTTCTGCATTCTTTAATTTGGTTCTTACAAATGCAGCACCTTTTCCCGGTTTAACGTGCATAAATTCTACTACGTTCCAAAGACCGCCATCAATTTCTAATGTTAAGCCTGTTTTTAAATCGTTTACTGAAATCATTCATTTATCCTTTTCTGTGATTACACTTTATTTCACTTTAAAATATACCATAAACTTACCCTTTTTCGCAAAAATTTCATTTCTAGAAAAATGAATAGATACATTTCTTTAAAATTGGCAAAAAAAATGACCGAAATATCGGTCAAACAGTTTACGAGTGAGAGTGGAATATGTATAGCATTATATTACTTTCAGATTCCTGCCCCCGTATATTATCCGATTATCTATTTATACGGCTATAAAAAGTTTAGATTTTATAGGTAACATGGCTATTATTATTAAGATATGTTAAGAAAATATATATTTTATATTTAAAGTTTAGCAATTTTTTATATCCAAAATACTTTATATAAGTGTGAGAGATAAATCACAAAAGAGATAAAAAACACAAATAAACAAAGATATTAAGAGAGAAATAAAAACTAAAACGACTACAAGATTGATTGGGAACAGGAAAAACAAGTACGCGTACTCAACTTACTTTAAACTGATTTAAAATTTCATACTTACCTTACTTACCTTACTTACTACTAAAATACGATGGATAGTAAAATAATTTTCTTTTACATTCCGAATTGTTTGGGACACACAATATGTCCCTTTTTTTTTGCGTTTTTACAGATAACTTTACGGATAATATTAATTGCATTAAAAAAGAGAGTCATTAAGACTCTCTTTTTGCAACTGTTTCAAAGACTATTTAATGTTTGAAAAAGTCCAAGCATCATTTGATGGCGGTTTTGTTGCTGCTTGGTAATCAGAACCTGATACTCCGCCTTCATCTTGTTCATGAGCTATCGGTTTATACAATCTGTTGTAATATTCGATAACCATTCTGTCTGAGTTGAAGTATGATTCAGCTGTTCTGATAGCCTGACGCATCATAATAGCCCATTTTGTTTTGTCATTATAGTATGTCGGGATAATTTGATTTTCAATAATATCCATCATACATTCGTAGTCTTTTTTGTGTCTTTCTTCCCAAGGAATATTGTCATCTAAGCCCGGATACTCAATTGTGTAACCGTTAATTCCGGGGAATGTACCTTCAACTGTCCAGCCGTCGTATGTTGATAAGTGCAATGCACCGTTAGCATTAGCTGACATGCCTGAAGTACCTGAAGCTTCGAACGGTCTTAAAGGTGTATTTAACCAAATATCAGAAGCTCTCTTTAATTTTCCGCTTAATTCTAATTCATAACCTGTAAGAACAACAACATTCTTCATTGTATATGAACATCTTAAGATTTTGTTGAACATTTCTTTGCCGATAACATCATCCGGATGGAATTTACCTGCGAAGATTAATTGAACTTTATTTTCATTTAACAGTTTTAAAATTCTGTTTTCGTCCATAAAGATTAACCAAGCACGTTTGTAATCAGCAAATCTTCTTGCCCAAGTAATTGTTAAAACGTTAGGATCAAGTCTTTTACCTACAGTATTTGCGATATATTCAAATACTTCACGTTTCATTTCTTTTTTAGCATCTAATAATGCTTCTAAGTTATCGGTTTTCATTCTGTCATCTTGCCAGTAGTGAAGATTTACAGCGTTTGTGATAGCTCTAATCGGACATCTTCCGTCAACCCATTCCCACATTTTATTAGAAACAAGCCCGTGAAGTTGTGATACAGCATTTGCAAGTCTAG
>CAVEOW010000229.1:0-3158 GCA_963617295.1 bacterium
ACCTTGTATTACCTGTAATTGTTTTGTTTACTATTTCTTTATCAGGCTTGCAGCGTCAAATGAGAGGTAATCTTTTGGATGTGCTTGAATCCGATTATGTTAAATTTGCAAGAGCAAAAGGTTTGAGTGAAACAAAAGTAATATATAAACACGCTCTTCGTAATGCAATAAACCCAATGGTTACACTTTTAGGGTTTGAATTTGCTTCTCTTTTAAGCGGAGCAGCTTTAACAGAATATGTTTTCCAATATCCGGGGTTAGGCAGATTAATTCTTGAAGCGGTTATGAAATCTGATATTAACCTTGTAATGGCTTCTCTTATGATAGGAACAATAATGCTTGTAGCAGGTAACCTTATTGCGGATATATTGTTGAAAGTAGTTGACCCGAGAGTAGAGGCGGTATAATGGCAAAACAACTTCCTGATATCAGTTCCGTTCACGGACTTTCAATAATTAAAGCCATATTCAAAGATAAGTTTGCAAAATGTTCGTTTTTTATACTTCTTGCATTATATTTAACTGTCTTTTTGGCTTCATTTATCTGTCCTTATTCAAAAGATTATTCAAACAGGGATAAAGCATATTGTCCGCCATCAAAAATATACATAATTAATGAATATGGCAAGCTTTCACTTCCATACACGTATAATTATATAAGATATTTCGATAAAGAGAATTTCGATACAAAGTATGTTGAAGACAGAACAAAAAAATATGCCGTAAGATATTTTTCAAAGGGATATAAATATAAATTATTCGGGATAATTCCGACAGAAAGACATTTTTACAATGTTGAGTCAGGCGGTGAATTATATCTTTTAGGTACGGATATTAACGGTCGAGATAATTTTTCAAGATTGTTATTTGGTGGCAGAATTTCTTTGACAATCGGATTTTTGGCACTATTTGTATCGTTCCCGTTAGGAATGCTCTATGGCGGTTTATCGGGGTATTTGGGCGGAAAAGTTGATTTTATTATGATGAGGGTCGCTGAAGCAATAATGTCAGTTCCGAGTTTTTATTTGCTCATTATTTTAGCGTCAATTCTTCCTGCAAACATGACAAGCGTTCAACGATTCTCTTTGATAGTTTTAATTCTTGCACTTATCGGCTGGGCAGGATTTTCAAGAGTAGTAAGAGGAATGGTTCTTTCAATAAAGAAAAAAGAATTTGTTATTGCTTCAGAAGCTCTTGGTGCAAGCAATATGAGAACAATAGTCCGCCATATTCTGCCGCAAACTTTGAGCTATGTAATAGTAGCAATGACACTAAGCGTTCCGTCTTATATATTATCCGAATCGGGTCTTAGTTTCCTTGGACTCGGTATTCAACAACCTGATGCAAGCTGGGGTAATATGCTGAAAGAAGCACAAGAATTTGCAAATATAGTTTCCAGACCTTGGCTTTTAACCCCCGGATTTTTAATTTTTGTTGCGGTCTTAGCTTTTAACGTAATTGGTGATACAATTAGAGATGCAGTAGATCCCAACAGTAAGGAAAGATGATATGCACGATTTTCTCCAGTATTTTCATATTGCTGATGCAGATATATTAGTAAGAATAGTTGTTTCCATAGTATTAGGTTCCGTTATAGGTTTCGAAAGAGAATGGACAAATAAATCGGCAGGGCTAAGAACTCAAATACTTGTGTGCTTAGGTTCTTGCATATTTACTATTCTTTCTATATACGGGTTTTCAACGGCAGTTTCTCTTTACCCGATGGGCGACCCTGCAAGAGTGGCAGCTCAAATAATTACAGGTATCGGTTTTATAGGTGCAGGTACCGTATTAAGACAAGGTTTAACAGTTACGGGGTTAACAACTGCTTCCACATTGTGGATAGTGGCTGCAGTCGGTATGGCATGTGGCTGTGGCAAGATTGATGTTGCTGTAGTTTCTACAATATTTACCGTTGCAGTACTTGTATTAATCAGAATTTTTGAATTAAAATTAATGCCGAAAAACCTAAAGCATTTTAAGAAAATAAAAGTTTCTTTCACTTGTAAATATGATGAATATGAAGAAGTTTACAAAAAATTAATTGACATGTTCCCTGATATAATTGATTATAACCACAAAACAATTGATGAAGACGCTGATGTATTAAAAATAAATGCGAAAATTTATTCAAATGATAAAGCTCCTGTCTTAAAAATCTATAAAGAATTGGAAGAGATTAAATGCTTACAAGCCGTAAGTGTAAAAGAAATATTTGATTAACATAAAAAAAATGTTATAATAGTTAGGGATTAGGGATTTATATGGTGAAAGAAGAAAAGTTATATTCAAATGTACCACCTACAAAACTTAGGAATAGGAAAGAGAAGTTTAGAAAAGCTCACAACTATCCGTTTTGGACTTGGCTTGCAGACAAAATTCTTTTCAGAATGCTAAGCCACAGATTTTATGCGTTAAGAGTTAAAAATCTTGAAGCCTTTAACGAACGAAGAAATAAAGATTATCCTTGCATAATTTATGCTCCGCACATGAATTGGTGGGACGGTATTGTCGGATACAATTTAATGCGTAGAGCATTTCATGTTCGTGCAAGAATGATGATAGAAGAATTAAACAGATTTCCGCTTTTCGCTTTAATCGGGGCATTCCCAATAAATAAAGCGTCTGCTCAGGAAGCAATGAAATCATTAAAATATATTTCGGAAGATTTAAAAGAACCTGATATGGGCTTTTGGATATTCCCTCAAGGTATTGTAAGACCGCCAAACTATAGACCTATTGAATTCCAAACGGGCATGGTTTATGTTGCACAAAAAGTTGCAAAAAATGTAGGAGGAGTTAATTTAATTCCTGTTGCGGTTAACTATACGTTTTTGCGTGAAGACAGACCCGAATGCCTTGTAGAAGTCGGGGAACCTATTGTTTTAACAAGGGATAACGTAAATTTTGACAGGCATGAATTTACTCAAAAGTTGCAAAAAGATTTTGAAACACTTTGTGATGAACAGCTTTCAACCTTTTCAAAAGGTGAGGTAACAGGTTATGAATATATTTTCAGACAAGACTTGCCTTGGAACAGGAAGATTGAAAAGAAATTAAAGACTGTTGATATAGATACCGACACACAAGAATAAATTTAAACTTTTGTAAAGTTTTTAAAGTTTTCTGCAATTTTAATGCTGTTTTAATCTTTATACA
>CAVEOW010000230.1:0-3103 GCA_963617295.1 bacterium
TTATTACACTTATTTTATATTCCGCCTGAATCCGTTGTCGGTATTCATCCGACTGCAACTGTTCACCCGACTGCAAAATTAGGTGAAAATGTATCTGTCGGACCAAATGTAGTTATATCCAGAAATGCTTCAATCGGTAAAAATTCAAAAATATTGGCTAATACGTACATTGGCAGAAGCGTTCAAATAGGTGAAAATTGTTTATTCCACCCCGGATGTAATATTGGCGATAATGCTATAATCGGAAACAAAGTTATTTTACAACACGGTGTAAGTATTGCTGCTGACGGTTTCAGCTTTGTAACGGAAAATCCGAATAATATTGAAAATGCAAGACAAGACGGAAGTATTAAACAAGATAACAGTGAACAAAAAATATTTAAAATTCCGTCAGTCGGATCCGTTGTAATCGGTGATGATGTTGAAATCGGTGCAAACACTTGTATAGATAAAGGTACGATTGAAAATACGGTAATCGGCGAACAAACAAAAATTGATAACCTTGTTCAAATCGGTCATAACTGCAAAATCGGTAAAGGTTGTATGATTGTTTCTCAAGTCGGTATTGCAGGAAGTTGTAAAGTTGGCGACAGAACGGTTATTGCAGGTCAAGTCGGTATGGCTGACCACATTGAAATCGGAAGCGATTGTATAGTAATGGCAAAAGCAGGTGTAACAAGAAGTTTTCCTGATAAGACAATCTTAATCGGTGCTCCGGCTATGCCAAGAAAAGACTTCATTAAACACATGAAAGTTATGAAAAAAGCAGAAGATCTAGTTGCTAAATTTAAAGAATACGAACCTTTTATAAAGAGCTTAAAGGACTAGATTTATGAGTACAATAAAAAAAGAAGTTGTTTTAAAATCCGTAGCTCTTATGACAGGTGCAGAATGTGAAGCAAAAGTTTGCCCGTCAGATAAAAAAGGGCTTAGGTTTCACTTAGGGGATAATGTTATTGAGGCAAACATTGATAATGTTGTTTCAACGGAACATTGTACGGTTATTGGTAATGCCCAAATGAAGGTAATGCTTATAGAACATTTTATGGCTGCATGTGCAATATGCAAAATTGATTCACTTGATGTATATTTAACTCACTTTGAATTGCCGATATTAGACGGCGGTTCAAAAAAATGGGTAGAAGCATTCAGAAGTGCGGGCATTGAAAATCCTGATGAAAAAACAAAAACGATTAAAGAACCGATTCAATATTTGAACGGAAAAACTCACCTTGTTGTACTTCCGTCCGATAAATTGAACGTAACTTACAGCGTAAACTTTAAACACAAAGATTTAAAAGATCGCTGGGTAAGTTTAAATATTGATAATTTAGATGAAATTATTAATGCAAGAACATTCGGTTATTTGAATGAACTTGAAATGCTGCAAAAGGCAGGATATGCAAGAGGTGCAAGTCTTGAAAATACGGTAGGATTAACAGATGACGGATATACAACGGAGCTTAATTCCGAGTTTGAACCCGTAAAGCATAAAATTCTTGACTTAATCGGAGATTTTTATCTCGCAGGTTGCAATGTTCTAAACTTTAAAGGCGAAATTATCGTAAAAGAAGCAGGTCATACTGTTCATACCATAGCAGCAAAAATGCTTAAAGATAAATTAATAACGGAGGACTAATGGAATACGAACAAAAATTATCATTTGATATAATGGGTATAATGGAGTTGATACCGCACAGGTATCCGTTTCTTTTGGTAGATAGAATTACCGAGTGTGTCCCCGGTAAATATTCAAAAGGATACAAAAATTTAACTGCTAATGAGGCATTTTTTGCAGGGCATTTCCCAGGAAATCCTGTAATGCCGGGCGTATTGCAACTTGAAGCGTTAGCACAAATGTCCGCAGGAGCATTAGCTCCGTTGGAAGCATATAGAGATAAATTATTTTTATATGCAGGAGTTGATAATGCTCGTTTTAGAAAAGTTATTCGTCCCGGGGACAGATTTGAAATGGAATCTGAACTTGTTAAATTAAGAGGACCGATTGCAAAAGCTCACGCAAAAGGTTTTGTGGATGGACAATTGGCAGTAGAAGCAGATTTGTTGTTTTCAATAGTAGATAAGAAATAGAGGAGAAATTTATGGCAATTCATAAAACAGCCATTATTGATGAAAGTGCGATAATTCCCGCAAGTTGCGAAATCGGACCTTTTGTGGTTATAGGAAAAGATGTTAAATTAGGTGAAAATGTTAAAATTTTAGCAAATGCTTATGTTGAATATGCTGAAATCGGTGATAACACAACAATATATCCTTTTGCAAGTATCGGTACGGTACCTCAAGATTTAAGTTATACGGGTCAAAAAACAAAAGTTGTTATCGGGCACGATTGTATAATAAAAGAATATGTAACAATAAACAGAGCCGCAGGTGAAGACGGTGCAATCACAAAAATCGGCAATAAATGTTTATTCATGGCATCTTCTCACGTTGCACACAACTGCGTTGTTGATGATGAAGCAATTTTTGCTAACCTTGCAACAATCGGCGGTCATTGCCACGTTGGCAAAGGTGCTTTCTTAGGCGGAATGAGCGTTTATCATCAGAATGTTTCAATCGGAGAATACTCAATTATTTCAGGTTTTTCGGCAAGCAGAATGGACATTCCGCCGTTTGTAAAAGCTGACGGACGCCCTGCTGTTATTCATGGTCCAAACACAATCGGCTTAAAGAGAAGAGGATTTTCTCCCGAAGAAAGAAAAAATATCAGAGAAACATATAAAATGATTGAATTTAGAAAATCGACGATGGCAAATACTTTGACGGAAATTGAAGCTAAATTCTCTGAGGATGTAAATGTACAAAGAATTGTTGAATTTTTCAGAAATTCAAAACGTGGTGTTTATGTCGGTAATAAAGTTACAATAAAAGATGAAGAGGAATAAAATGTCTAATCTTTGGGAAAAATATGCAAAAGTTTTGGTTGATTATTCGGTTAAAGTTCAAAAAGGCGAACTTACAATAATCAGATCAGATTCACCTTTATCTCAACCGCTCGTAAAGGAAATATATAAGCAAGTCTTGTTAAAAGGCGGACATCCTGTTGTAAGAGTCGGAGTAGAAGGCTTAAACGAAGTCTATA
>CAVEOW010000231.1:0-3095 GCA_963617295.1 bacterium
GGGTATAGAGAAGTATAAGCTGATAGAGGAATGACAAACATAGTTGTTACTTATGATTTATTAAAAGAATTTTCATCTTACTTTATAAATAACTGTTTTTACGAAATCAAAGCGTTTTGGATTGCATTTCTTATCTTAACTTGCTCAGGCATATATTTATCAATAAGAAATAAAGATTTAAAGGTTCCCTTATTTGTATTTTGTTTCTTGTTTTCTCTTATGGCAGTTATGTTTTCATTGGTACTTTGCGGGAAAACGTATGGAGAAGATTTCTTTATTCAACATTGTAATATATTATTTTTATATAAAATGCTATTACTAATTCCATTTGGAATAATTTTAAGCTATGTATCCCAATACATTTTTAAGAACAATAAATATCACTCATTAATAATTTCGTGTTTAGCTGTAATTTTATTTTTTTATTTGAGCTTAAGCCTGTTACATAATACAAGTCTTATTCAAGATATAAATTTATTACAAGAGTATTTATTAAAACGAAAACAAGAAAATTATATATTGGAGAAAATCACAAGATTTTATTATCTTAATAATAAGACAGCAATTATTCCAAAAGAATTTTACGAGAATCTTGACATATACAACGACACTCATTATTTTGATGACATTGATAATATCACAAATTGTGTTTATGAAAGAAACCAGCTTACACATGCAAATTATTACAATATATATAAAACAATCCCTGCTGTATCACCATATATTTGTGTCAAAGATAATGCCATTGATGAATTTTATAATAACGGTGGCTATATTACAAAAGAAGAATTAAATAAACCGGATTTTAATCGCTTATTTGATGAACAATATGTGTTAAAACAGACAATGAATAATAAAGATGAAAAGTACACTGTAAGTGAAATAAAAGAGCTAATAAAATTTGATGAAAATTAAGTTAAACGATTAATTTGAAAAAATATCAGCAAAATGTTATAATTTGCACAATAAAGAAACTAAAAGGAGTCAAATATGAAAAATAGTATTAAATTTTTAACAGTAGCACTTGTTGCATTTGGAATCGGGATGGCTGTAAATAATTATGCCGTATCTGATGTTTTAGGCACACCTGCTAATTTTAAAGTAGCTGTAGTTGATGTTCAAAAAGTTGTTGCTTCATCTGCTCAAGTAAAAGCATTAAAAGATGAACAAAAGAAAAAAGGTCAAGAAGTTGCAAAATTCATAGAAAATGCAAAAGTTGCATTAGATAAAGAAAAAGATGCTACAAAGAAAAAAGCTCTTGAAGCTAAGTACAACAAAGAATTCCAAGCAAAAAGAGAAGCAATTGCTAAAAATTACGAAACAAAATTGTTAGCAATTGATAAAAGCATATCAGCAACAATTGACGCAAATGCAAAAGCTAACGGTTATAATTTAGTTCTTGCAAAAGGTGCTGTTTTATCAGGCGGTACTGATATCACTGATGAAATTTCAAAAGCAGTAAAATAAACAGATAAAAACATATAAAAAGCACTCTATTACTCAATAGGGTGCTTTTTGTATTGAAAAATGATACCTCAGTCATTCTGAAAGATTAGAAAAATAATCAACTTGTTTAGTTAATTTTTTTCTTTAAAACTACAGATAATGCATTTAGGTCGTCATAAAGTTCTTTAAACTGTTCCGGATACAGTGATTGAGCTCCGTCGCAAATTGCTGTTTCAGGTGAATTATGAACTTCAATTATTAATCCGTTTGCACCTGCCGCTAATGACGCTTTAGACATCGGTGCTATTTTATCTCTTTGACCTGTTGCGTGGCTCGGGTCAACGATAATTGGCAAGTGGCTTATTTTTTGAACAACCGGAATTGCCGAAATATCAAGGGTATTCCTTGTTATATGTTCAAAAGTTCTAATCCCTCTTTCACAAAGAATAACTTCTCTGTTTCCGCCTGACATAATGTATTCGGCTGACATTAACCACTCTTCAACAGTTGCACTTAAACCTCTTTTTAATAGTACAGGTTTTCTTATTTCGCCCAGACATTTTAAAAGGCTGAAATTTTGCATATTTCTTGCACCGACTTGCAAAATGTCAACATATTTTATAAACATAGGGATTTGAGATACTTCCATAACTTCTGATGTTGTAATCATGTTATATTTATCTGCGACTTCTCTTAATATTTTTAGTCCCTCTTCTCCCAAACCTTGAAATGCATAAGGAGAGGTTCTCGGTTTGAAAGCTCCTCCTCTTAATGCTCTTATTCCGTAACTTGCTAATTTTTCGGCAGTTTTATCTGCTTGGTCATAAGATTCAACCGTGCAAGGACCTGCGATAATCCCAACGTTTCCGCCGCCAAATTTGACGCCTTTTACATCAATTATTGTGTCATCCGGCTTAAATACTCTGCTTACTAACTTATAAGGAGATGAAATTCTTATTACCTCTTCAACGCCGTCTAAAAGCTCAATATCACGTTTATCAATTACGGTTCTCCCGACGCAGCCGATAACGGTATGCTCTGCACCGTTTGAAATATGAGCATCAAATCCTTTAGACTTAATAAATTCTACAACTTTTTTTATTTGTTCTTCCGTTGCAAGCGGATTCATTACTATTAACATAAATTCCCTCTCTCTTACTTGATTATATAATAAAAATTAAAAAATCTTGTTTTTATATTTAACCTCTGATAAAATCTTGTTATACACAGGAGGAAGACAATGAAAAAAATTAAGTTTGTTTTAATAGCAATGGTTATGGCTTTAGCCGTTAATTTATCTGCTAATGCTGCAACTATCGGTTATGCTGATTACGGCAGAGTTTTAACCGAATATACTTATGCTAAAAATGCATACAAAGATATTGATAACAAGTTACTTGAACTTCAACAATATTTAATTGATAAGGATAAACAATTTAAAGCAATTGAATCTCCTATCCAAAAGAAAACTTTTGAAGAGCAAATTCAAAAAGAATTCAAAGCCAGAGAAGATAAAGTTTATAACTTAAAAGTTCAAAAAGAAACAGAAATTAAAAATAATATCTTGGCTGCTTCTAAATCTGTTGCAGCTGCTAAAAAATTAGATGTTATTCTTGACTATGCAATGGTATATGCAGGCGGAGTTGATG
>CAVEOW010000232.1:0-3091 GCA_963617295.1 bacterium
ATTTGACCATACCTGTTTTCTATCTCTTTTTTTAGGTTATCTATTGCATTTTCATTTTGAATTTGTTTCTCTGCAGTATTTTTTTCAACATTATCAACACGGGCAAAAACTTCATTTTTCTCTATTGCAAATGAATCAAAGATATTTTTAAATTCGACTTCTTTTTCTTCAAATTTTTTGTTTTGAACTTCAATAACATCATTTCGAAGTTTTTCACAATTGTTATAAGCCTCAATTTTAGCTTCTCTTGTTGATTCTAAAATAACCTTTTTTAAATCTTCTTGAACTTCACTTAAATATGCATATATTTTATCCGTGCAATCTTTTGTAAGTCCGTTACTTTCATCTTTGCAGGTATTAATATATTTATATACTTTAGTAAAATCTTCATATATTTTTGAAATTTTATTATCAGTTTTGATTTCTGTTTCTTTAACGGAACCTGAAACCAACTCTTCCGTATATTTATAGTTTTTATTTATATCTTCATATACGGGAGTCAGATTTTTTGCTGATTCTTCAATACTCTCTTCTTTGCACTTTTTTGCAAATTCTTTTAAATTAAAGAGTTCATCATATATATTTTTAACTGTTTCATCAATATGTTTTTCTGCAAAATACGTGGAAATAGAGTTTGTTATTGATACTTTTATTTGCTCCGGAGATTGTTCTGAATTAGAATAAACATAATTCTTGTATTGATTAACATAATCATATACTTTTGTTATTTCGTCATATACTTTAGTAATTTTTTCGTTAAATTCTGATTCCGTTTTAACTTCCGAATCACTTACTATTTTTTCTGTATATTTGTAATTTTTCGTTATTTCATCGTATATTGCATCAATACGCTCTGTCGCTTTTACATAAGTTTCTTCTTTGGCAATATTTGCGTATTCATATACTTTTGGAAATTCTTCATAAATTTTAGAAACTTTATCAGCAAGTTCAATAGTAACTCTTGCTTCCGCTTCTGAAACTATTTTTTCGGTATATTTATAATTTTTGTTTATTTCATCATATATTTTGCCAAGTTTAGCACCTGTAGCAGAAAAAACATCTTCTTTTCGTTGTTCAATATATTTATAAATCTCTGGAATATCATAATCATATATTTTGGCACTGTCTTTGTATATCTGATCCACACACTTGTCAAGTTTGTCATCTATATTTCCGACAATTTCTTCTGTGTATCTGTAATTTTCTTGGATATCATCATATATTTTAGCTAATCTTTTATCTGCTTCCATAAGATCAGACCCGTGTGTTGCCAGTGCAGCCCTTATATTCAATATTTTAGAGTTAAATCTGTCTTCTATTTCATTTACATCAATATATTTATAAAAGACCTTTTGGTTAAATTCCTCAAAGGAATTATTCATAACCAATAAATAACCTCTAAAGTGGAAAACCCGCTGCCAATATTCATCTTCTGCATTTTCAATCTCTAAATTTGTGAAAAGTTTTTTCATTGAAAAGAAGAATTCTTTCTGATAGCCAACCGCTAAAAGAGAATATCTGTGGAAAATATCATTTATAATCCATCCTTGAACTTCTTTCTTTATATCATTAAAGAAAGAATATTTTTTTAATTTTTCATAAGTCAAAGCTACCATTGGCAATCTGTCAAGCATTTTGTTGCCAAACTGGTTCATTGTAGAGGTTTTACGGTTAATTCTGTATATATACAAGCATTCCCATAAAAATTTTACTCTTTTTGCCGGTAAATATGTTCCAAAGAAGAATGGTAAATCTTCAAATATGAAACCTTCCGGAAATCTTTCATTAATAAATGAAAGATAGCTGTGTTTATACAATTTATTCCACAAGGCAACATTCATATCTAAAATTTTATCTTTTGTTGCTTCCGCAGAAAAAACATCTTCTTTATATTGTTCAAACAGTTTTAAAGAATAATAATCGGATTCAATAAATTCTCCGGTTGTGTCGTCATATTCTTTTGCCAAACACATTGTAATATCTGTATCATCTTGAATTGCAGATACATACAATTTTTCAAACATATCAACTTCAACATAGTCGTCGGAATCAACAAATCCTATGTAATCACCTGTTGCAATATCAATGGCTCTATTTCTGGCGAAACCTTGCCCATGACGTTCTTTTAAACTTAAAACTTTTATTCTTGAATCGTTTTTTGCATATTTGTTGACTATATCAATTGAGCCGTCAGTAGAACCGTCATTTACAAATATAATTTCAATATCTTTTAATGTTTGGTTTACTATGCTTTTTATACATTCTTCTATATATTTTTCAACATTATAAAAAGGTATTATTATTGATATTTTCGGATTTGTTTTCATCACTTTTTCTTAGTTCTTTCCTTCATTAAATAATGATTTGTTTTCATTCCCTGACTTTTTCAACAGCTTACTTAAAGATATCTGACAAATGGCAAGTTCTTCTTCCATTGAAGTCATTTGCTCTTTAAGTTTTTTATTTTCTTTTTGAATAGCGCTTAATTTTTCAACTAACGTTGATATAATTGCATTACTGCTATCACTTTCAGTAATTTCGAGAGGTATTTTATCTGTCCCGTTTACAATTATTTTATATAAATTATTTTCTTTCTCATCCGCATACTCTTTTACTTCATCTCTTAATTGCTCTGTGTATTTATAATTTTTAGAAATTTCAGAGTATATATAAGATATTTTTTCATCTGTATCTTTTGATACATTAAATTCAATTTCTTTTTTTATTTCATCCCTGATTTTATCAATATATTTATAATTTTTTGTTATTTCCTGATACAGTTTTGTGATTTTTTCATCTGTGTTTTTTTCTGTTTCAAATTCGCTATCTTTTCTTACTTCATCAACATAAGCATAATTTTTCTTTATTTCTTTATACAGATTATCAATTTTTTTATCTGTATCTTTTGAAATTTTAAATGCCAATTCTTTTTTTACTTCATCACGAACTTTATCCACATATAGATAACTTTTCTCAATTGCAGCGTATAGTTCCTCAGATTTTTTATCAGTTTCTTGAGTAATATTGAATTCAATGTCTTTTTTCATCTCATCACGAACAGAGTCAATATAAGCATAGTTACTTTTTATCT
>CAVEOW010000233.1:0-3083 GCA_963617295.1 bacterium
GCATTATACATAGTATCACCTAATATTAAAAGAGCAACAGAGGTTGCTCTTTTTGTTTGCTTTTATGATGTTTGTTGATTATTTTGCATCAGCATTTTTCTTTGCAGCCTTCTTTTTAGGAGCAGCCTTTTTCTTAGGCTCTTCCTTCGGTGCTTCCTCTTCAGCCTTTGCTTCTTCAGCGGCAACATCTACGATTTCAATCTCGTTGTCACATTCAAAGAAATCGTTGTCGTCAAAATATTCAGGCTGCTTTTTAGCTGTAAGCTTTTGAATAGCAACATATGCTGCTGCAGCAAGTGCTACAAGAGCGGCGATTACACTGATAACTTTAACAAATTTTTTAAATTTCATGGGTGAACCCTCCTTGATGTCATATATTCATTATAATATTTGCAAATCATAAAGTCAATAGCATAATTTCAAATTAATTTACTGTTCATTATTAAAAAGTCTGCTGTGCTTGTTTTCGGCAGATGTAAACTCATTTTGACATGATGTAAAAGACTTTTAGATAGACTTTTGAGCATCGCTTTGGTAGAATGAAGGCAAGAAGGGAGTTGATTTAATTGGAAATAGGTGACAAGATAATTACGGCGAGGAAAAATGCCGACCTTACTCAAAATCAGTTGGCTGAAATTCTCGGTGTGTCGAGGCAATCGGTTTCAAATTGGGAAAACAATCGTGCATATCCTGATATTATAAGTGTTATTAAAATAAGTGACATTTGTAATATCAGCCTTGATTCATTACTTAAAAATGACGAAAAAATGATGAAGCACCTTGAAGAAAGCACAAATACAGTTAAAACAAAAAGCAAACATATTAAAATTGTTGAAATTATGTTTTTTGTTATCGCTTGGGTGCTGTGCCTGCTTATTTTGTATTTGACAAGATACGAGTATCAATCGGTTATCAATATAGTTTTATATTGTGTTATGCCACTTGTGATTATCGTTTTGTCAACATTAATCGGCAATAATTCCTGGGGACGGGAAAAAACATTTATGCCGTTTATTTTCGGTGCGATGTACAGTACACTTACATTGTTTGAGTATGTGTTTATCCCTGACAGCATAGGAGATAAGCACGATATAATGTATGTTGTATTTAATTCTGCCGGTCCGCTTTTGATTTGGGGAATAGCACTGTCCTATTTAGGCATACTGTTCGGAAACAAAATAATTAAAAAATGATTAATAAAAGGAGAAATTTATGAAAAAAGTAGTTTCATTTGTAGTTTCATTGATAATTTGTTTGCTTTCGGCCACTATAGTTTGCTATGCAAACGAATATGATGATTATGTTGAAGAAGTGAATTCTAAATATAATTTAGAAATTGAAAAGAAAACCGGAGTTGAACAGCGATGTTCTTTTGATGAATTTAAAGGTCATGTCGATGAAATAGTTGACAATCAGCTATGCTACAGGCAAAAGGAAATAGCATATTCGGTTAAGGAAAAAAACACATTCAAAAAATTTACAGATATTAACGATAAACTTGTTACAACTATCAGTTATTCAACTATTACCAAAACAAAAGCATCGACAGACAGCTCTTTTAAAATTAAAGCAACATATGATTATAACAATGGAACTCCTAAATATGTTAAAAATTTTAGAAACATATCATGGGTTTATAAATACCCGACAGTTGTTATGCATTACAGTCCTTATTCGGGATATCCTAAAGTAAGCTTGATTGATAGTGGTCGTACAGGAGTAGTAAAATATAACGGTGTGTTTTCTGATACATATAATTCAGTGAAAAATTATGGATTTTCTGCTGAATTTTATGCACCGTAAATTTTAGCATTTATAATTCAACTTTATAAAGCCAAAAAATCGCCTCACTATTTTAGAATACAGTCACTTAAAAAACATTATATTTGTTAATTTTAATGTGCTGTGCAATTACCGACTAAAGGTTACATTCACAGCAGGAAACGAAACAGAAACTATTTACAAATATTCTTGACTGTATGCAAAGCAATATGTAAAATAAAGAAAAGGAGGAATGTATAATGAGTAAAGTCAAAAGATATATAGCAGTTTTTCTATGCATAATAGTTTCAGTTCTTCAAGTTTCACCTGTATATGCTTCGACCGAAACAGAAAAAGCATATGACATTAACAAGGCATATGAATACCCTATAACTCCTGATGATGAAACAGAGTGGGCAAAATTAAAAACCTTAAAAGAGAAGTTAGAAGCATGCCAAATTCCTGATGAATTACTGAAGACTATGACTACATCTGCATTGATAAAAACCGTTGCCGATTATCCGTTATCTGTAAACCTATACGCTTATGACACTGTAGAATTAGGTTATCAAATGGTAAAGGATTCTTTTAACGGTGTTGCCGAGTTAGAAAAAAGAATGCAAGAAAGTCCTCTGTCTGTTGAGACGGCATTTCAAAATGAAATTTCAAACTCATTGGCTAAATCAAAGTCAATTCAAAACATTAACGATAATACAAATCCTTATTTCATATTACGAATTAAGGAATGTATGGAAAGCAGTGTAAACATTGATGTTATACAACCTGCCGCTATCAAACGCTATACGGCAACATATGTCACCACTCCCAAAGGTTCAAAAGTTTCAGCAATAAAAGATTATACCTGGAGTGAACATGGATATACTCAATCAGAGTGCCAAAAACAACATAATCTTGTTAAAAAGCAATATCCATCTGTTACAATTATTAGTGGTATTAGTCCAAAATATAACTGTCACTCTTATGCTTGGCACTCTACTTCAACAAGCAATCGCTATTGGATAAATAATCCGTCAACTTATATAACAGACGGCAGTTATAAAAAAGCCTCTGTATATAAGCTTAATTCAAAGCTTATATACACATACAGCGGTGACATAATTCACTCGGGAATTATTTCCGGTGTATCAGATAAACATTTAACATATGTTACATCAAAATGGGGCTCATTAGGTGTATACAAACACTTATATTATGACTGCCCATATAGTAAAGATAATTTCAGCGGTTCAAGTGTTTCCTCATATGTAAAAAATTAAGTAGATCAGTCAAACAGAAAAACCAGTCGAGAAAACTTCCCAGAC
>CAVEOW010000234.1:0-1359 GCA_963617295.1 bacterium
CTTTTTAAAGAAGGCTTTTTTATTGTCAAAATTTACAGAAAGGTGAAAATATGCAATTACGACGATTAGAAGTTAAGACAAATTCAAAACTTGTCAGATTAATGAATTTAATATGGGGCTTATAGTTAATATAGAAAGTGAAGGAACAAATGCCGATACAGTCAGTTACGACAAAATTAATATCTACATTAGGAAATAAAGAATCATTAATACCGATAATTGTAAAAGACGGAGTTGACAGTGCAAGTTTAACATACAATTCCTATAAAGCAGGAGGAATTGTTGAGGGTACTGATAGAGCAATAGATGAGTTTGGAACTCAAGCTATATGGATAGGCGGAATACCGTTTTTTAAAAAACTTGCAGATTGGACAATTTATAAATATGCAAAAATTAACCCAAATGTTGACACAAGAGTTATACAAAATAGGGAGTATGCGGCTTGGGCAGCAAAAAATGCCAAAGGAATTATAGATAAATCAGGTCAGAGCGTAAAAAGTGCCATAGATGATTGTTTGATTGACGGCGGTAAAAAAATGCAAAACTTATATAAGGGTAAAATTATTGGTGCTACCGCTTTGACTCTTACTGCATACTTCCTTTTAACAAAATTAAAACAGAAAAACACAAAAACAACTGTTCTTAAATCTATGTCGCATGACACTTTTACTCCGCAAGTAAAGCAAGAAAATAATATTTTTAGCCAATTCTATACGGATAAAAACAGCAATCCGTCATTTAAAGGTATTGCAAAGAAGTGTGTTGACGGAGTTATGTTTAATCCTGTACACAATATGAAAATTATTGATGCAGGTATTACAGCAGAAAGGTTAGCTTGTTCAAGAAACCCTGTTGAATTTGCTGAGCATGCCATAAAAGAGGGTGCATTTTTATTTACACTATATGGTTTAGGCGGCAGAATTGAAAGCGGTATCAATAAGTTTGCTCAGAAAGTTCTAAATAAACCTATTGATTTAGACATAGATGTTTTAATGGATAAGAGTTTTGAGCAGGCATTAGGCTCAAATAAAATATTGTTCGATATAGCTCAATTACCTGAAAAAAGTTCATCGTTAACCGATAAATTAAATTTTATAATTAATAATCCTGATAATGCACTTGTTCAAGCGGCTAAAAAGTCTAAAATAATATCTACGGTTAAAGATAAGGCAGGTAATAGCGTTGTTGACACTTCAAAATTTATAAATACCGACGATTTATCAAAACTTGCCGATAAAATGAAAGATATAAATAATAAATTTGCAGCATCAGGCGAAAGTGTATCGAAATTTCTATCTAAAACTAAATTGCTAAAAGTCGGTTCCGTTATGGCAAATGTCGGAATTTCTTGTGTAATAT
>CAVEOW010000234.1:1369-3080 GCA_963617295.1 bacterium
GTGTAATATTAGGTTATTTAATACCAAAGGCGGTTTATAAATACAGAGAAATAAAAACAGGTTCAAGTAAATTCCACGTGGCAGAAAATATAAAAGCAGAAAATACAAAAGCTCAAAAGAATTAATTCTTTTACATTTCATATCCGCTATGCTAAAATTATGTATGTAAGAGGGGATATGCTTTGCGTTACAAAAGTTGCTATTGGATAGAAACAGGAATAAATTTCGATATAGATGCATATAAGGTATGCTGCCTTTATAGTGCTAAAGGCGGCGGTAATACCGTTATTGAAGAAGATTACAAAGGTAAACCCGTAGATTGGGATAAAGTCTTTGAATTTAAGAAAATGATGAAAGATATGCACAAACGTGGCGAAACTTATCCTAAGTGTGAGGGCTGCATATTCTTGCAAGAGCAGGATTGGCCTGATGACCATTCAAAAATCAGTATGATTAATTTGGATTACTGGACAAAGTGCAATTCAAAATGCTCGTATTGCCATACTATGCTTGATAAAGACAAGTATAACAGTTTAAAAAATTACAATTTTTTACCTATATTAAAGGACATGATTAAGCGTGATATTCTAAGACCCAACGGACATGTAAGTTTTGGCGGCGGTGAGGTTACGCTTTTAAAAGAATTTGATACACTGTTAAATACATTTATGGATTTTGGGTTTCCTTTAACAAGAATTCATTCTTCATGTATTAAATATTCTAAGGCCGTTGAAAGAGGACTTAAAAACGGTTGTGTTGACCTTATTGTTTCGGTTGACGCAGGTTCAAAAGAAATGCACAAAAGAATTAAACAAGTAAATTCTTACGATAAGGTTTGGAATAATTTGAGAAAATATGCTGCAAGCCAAAAAGATCCTTATGCAGTAAAAGCTAAATATATTGTTATCCCGGGGGTTAACGATAAAAAGGCTGAAATTGATTTATGGCTTGAAAAAGCAAAAGAAAACGGTGTTAATTGCGTATTCCACGAAATTGAATCTAAGTGGTTTTATGCAAGAAGAGAAAATGTTCCGGATGAAATAATAAATTTATTCAAATATACGGAAGACAAAGCAAATTCAATGGGCTTAAAATATGTTTTATATGAAAGAGCCGAACACATGATGCGTTATTGGAATGAAAAAGAGGCAAAGCAAAATGCATGAATTTACCAGTTGCCATTGGCTACTACACGGATTAAGTTTTGAACAAGACCATATTGAAATGTGCTGTTTATGTTGTCATAAAGGCGGTGGCAGATTATATATAAAAGATGAATATAACGGAAAAGGTCTTACTTGGAATGATATTTTCAAGTTAAAGCAAAAATTTATAGATGAAAATAAAGCAGGTAAAATCGATCCTCGTTGTGAGGGATGTTTTAATCTTGTTCACAAAGAATGGGATGATGAAGAAAAATATATTAACTACTTGCATTTTAATCATTGGACTAATTGTAATTGTGATTGCACATATTGTTATACTTCTTGGGATAAAGAAAATTACCAAAAGAAAAAGCATTACAAAGTTATGCCAATGCTTAAAGAAATGTTCAAAAAGAAGTTATTCAGACCGGATGGTGAAGTTACTTTTGCAGGTGGCGAGCCTACTATTCTTGATGAATTTGACGATATTATAAATCTTTTGTTAAAAAATAATGTTCCGAGAATAACTGTTCACTCATCAGGTATTAAGTATTCAAAGGCAATTG
>CAVEOW010000235.1:0-3077 GCA_963617295.1 bacterium
GATTTTAAAGAATATGTGAAAAAAGAATATGGAGAGGATTATTCTTCCGTATTTGGAGATAAGTCCGTCAACGGAATTGATAAGAATAGTGAAAGTTCAAATGTTGAGAAAGGAGAAAATGATTTATCAACATTGAATATCTTTGCAAGTATGATGTCAGGAAATGCACAAAATTCACCTCAAAATGAAGATGAAAGTGCTATTTTAGAGTCCTTTCAGCAAGCAGCAGAACTTGTTGACGGGAATATGTCCACAATTCCTGATGAAAGCGGAAGTGGGGATGTCATAACGATTTCAACTCAACAAAATCAAACACAACCCATAAAACAAAATGAGTCTTTATCATTTATGAGTGATTTGAATGTCGATTTTTCAGACTCTGAAAAAAGCGTACTGGTCGGTTTATTTGACAATGATAATGACGGAATTCTGTCTAATGAAGAACAAGCCGTTGCTTCTGTTATGTTGAAAGAACTTAGCGGGGATAAAACTTTAAATAAGGAAGGAATTAATATATTAAAGCAGTATATCTCACAATCTGTTGAAAAAGGTTTATCCGACAATGATATTATAAAAAATATTAAAGCTCTTAGAGGGAATAATGAAGAGCTTGAGGCGGAGGATTTTTTCGCATTGTCTGAAATGGCTGCAAACGGAGTTTTACCTGAAAATGTACAAGATTTAATCGATGAGGGTATTCAAACTAATGATGTAATGGAAAGCTCGGGTGCAGGAGATGTTACAACCTCTCCTAACGGAGCAAAAACCCCAAACAGTCCTGCAAGTGCCGAGAAAAATGTTCAAAATATGTCTATTGAAGATTTAGAAAAAGAATTGGATACTGCAAAATCAAATGTTCAAAAGGCACAAAGTGATTATACGAAAGAATTAGAAAAAGTTGATGCGGAACTTGCAAAGAAAATAACCGATACTAATAATAATATATCTGATACTCAAGGTGAATTAGATACCGCAAACGGTGAGTTGCAGGATGAAAACAGTAAACTTAACGGTTTAAATTCTGATTTAAGTTCTGCAAAATCAAGAGTTGGCGATATAGACAGTCAAATTTCATCACTTGAAAGCTCTAAGAATTCTGCAAAAGATGGTGAAGCGGTTGATAAAGCTGCAATAGAAGCGCAAATTTCACAATTGAAAGCTGAAAAAGAACGTATTGAAAACGAAACGATTCCGCAAATAGAAGAAGATATAAAAGCTACTCAAGAAGAAATTGATAAATTGCAAAATGAAACAATTCCGCAATTGGAAGAAAAACTTACGGAATATAAAACTCAGCTTGAAGAGTATGAACAAGAAGCAAGTGCTTTAACAACAACAAATCCCGAATTAAAAACGATGATGGATGCATATAATGAAGCTGTTAAATACCAAGATACGGTTGAACAAACTTTAGCAACAAGACAAGCTGATAGAGCAAAAGAAGAACAATCAAACAGACCGAGTGCCGAAGAAGGACCGAAAGATTATCGAGATACAGAAGGCATAGACTATACAAACTTGCCGATGACATATACCGTTGACGGTCAGGAATACCATTGTGTAGGCTTTGAGGGTTATGATACAGACGGTGACGGTGAAATTGATTTCAAACCTGACAGTTGGGAAGAAGTTCAACGCTACTTTGCAAACGGCGGTCTTATGAATATCGGACAATACGGAAGTATGCAATGCCATAACTACTCAAATGTAATGGTTGACTTTGTAATGGGTACTATTAATAAAGACTTGTTAATGGCAATGAAAAATGAAACGGAAGACCCTAATTACGGAAACAAAGATACAGCAGGTTTATATGGTTCTCAAGGTGAATACAATAAACGTGATTGTTTACAATGTAAGGCGTCAGACAGAGATGCGGAACGTGCAATTATTGAAAACGAATTACAAAACGGCAGACCTTGCCTTGTAAGTGTACCATATACAGGCGGTAGTCACTGGGTAACCGCTGTAGGTATAGCAGACAACGGTGATATCTTGATTTGGGATTCATATAACGGAAGTATGGAAAAACTTGGTATGTCATCTAATAGCGACAATAATAAATTACACAGGAATATGGCAACAGGTAATGGTGTAATGGTTCTTGTAAACGGTTCAAGCTACCAGTATGCAACCGCAGGTTGGATTGATTATTGGCAAGATTGCGTAAATCAAGACCCTGAACATACAATTGAGGTTGATAAATCTCACAGCAAGAAAAAAAGATAATCGTTAAAAATTAAAACTTTCGCCAAATTAAACTGACGAAAGTTTTTTTATATCTGATTTTGGCGGATTTCCAAATAGCTTTTTATATTCTCGGCTAAATTGAGTAGGACTCTCATATCCGACAATAAAACTTGCACTTTGGGCATCATAATTTCCAGTTAACATCAATCGTTGAGCTTCATATAATCGTAATTGTTTTTGGTACTGCAACGGGCTTATGGTGGTAACTTTCTTAAAATGCCTATAGAAAGAGGATGACGCCATATTTACATCTTGGGCTAACTTATCCATATTAACTTTTTCTTTGAAGTTAACTTTTAAGATGTTTATTGCGTCTGCGATTTGGTTACTTTGAGTTCCTTTTGTATTTACTGCACGCAATTGGTGTCCTAACGGACCTGATAACAACAAATAATGAATTTCTTTGATTATCATCGGAGCAAGAATTTTTTGTTTAGAGTCAGGTTGTTCCGTTAATTCCGTTAATCTTAAAAATGCATCTGTTAAATATTCATCAGCGTTATCAACAGAGAAGAAAGAAACTTTTTCGTCGTTAGCTTCACTCATTTTTGTTTCTGCCATTATTTCCGCAATTAACAAGGAATTTATATCTAAAACCAATGCAAGGAAAGGTTTTTCCTCGGAAGCTGATGTAACTCTGCTCATTGTAGGAATATCTACGGTTGAGATAACATATTGTTTCTCCCCAAAATCAAAAATTTCATTCCCAAAAATTGTATGTTTTTTTCCTTGCAAAACAAAAATAATCATCGGCTTATAAAAACAGCATTTTAATTCCGAAGTTTTATGTATTCTTGATACTTTAAATCCTTTTATGGGTGTATCAA
>CAVEOW010000236.1:0-3075 GCA_963617295.1 bacterium
TCATAGGAGTATAGGTAATGAGCAGTGATAATTTTGTAGAATTAAGAAATAAACAATTGGGTGAAAAACTCGTAAAGAATTTAGAGAAACGTCATTTTGAGGCATTTTTTGCTCAAACAAAAGAAGAGGCAATGGCGATTGCTTTAACCCTTATTCCAAAAGAAGAGAGTGTATCTTGGGGCGGTTCTAAGACGGTTGTTGATACAGGATTAATAGATTATTTAATAAACAATAATTATAAGGTTATAAACCGTGATTTAGCAAAGGATGCGGAAGAAAAATATTTACTTTTAACCCAAGCTCTCACATCATTCACATATTTAACAGGAACAAATGCGATTACGGTTGATGGAGAACTTGTAAATGTTGATTGTATCGGAAACCGAGTTGCTGCTTTGATGTTCGGTCCTAAGAATGTAATAGTAATTATCGGAGTTAATAAAATTTCAAAAGATTTAGATGAAGCCGTAAGCAGGGCAAGAAACTATGCGGCTCCCGTTAATATGCAAAGAATTTCTGCTGCATCGGGAAAGAAAACTCCTTGTTTAGCAGACGGAGTTTGCCACAATTGTTTGAGCAGTGATTCAATTTGTTCAAATATAGTAATTACAAGGCTATGCAATCCGCTTGGAAGAATAAAAGTAATTTTAGTTAATGAAAATCTAGGGTTTTAATCCTCGTCATCATCGGCAGAGGAGAAATTACTGTTAAAATAATCTTCTAATATATGTACGTTATCAGCAGATAAAACAAGCATTGCTTCATCCGGAAGCATGTTGTACTGTTTTTTATCTATATATTTTTGAATTTCTTTATCAGTTTTTTCATCAGGACATCTAAATCCCAGTTTGTAATAGAACGGGATTGGTGATTCATTGCTTCTGTATGGTGAACCTGCAAAATCATAGCCTCTTTCGGCATAGAGCCATAATCTGCCGTCTTTACCCATTTTCTTGCTTTCTTGGACTGCAGTATTCATTAAAACTGTGCCGATACCTGCATATTTATTTCCCATAAATGAGCGAATATGCCTTATTTCAGGAAAAGCATTATCGGGTTCATCCGTTAGTACAATTTGCTCTTCCGGAAAAACCGCATCATTACAGATGTCCATTTTACCTGCAACATGTCTGTCAACCATAATTCTAAAGCAGCCGAAGTTTTCTTGTTGCTCTTTTTGAATTGTTGCATATTGAAGTTTATCTGTGTCCTTATCAATAAGAAAAGCGTAACCTACTGTTCTGTATTGTCTAAATGACGGAATAAAATTGGCTTTTATATTTTCTGCCGAGAGCGAGTTTGCGGGAATTGAGTTTTGTTTAAAATTCCCTGTCATAGCAGGTGTCGAAAGTTTATTTGTTATACTTTCTTTATTTTGAATAAAATTATTAATGTTAATTGATTGTATTTTCATGATTACTCCAATGAGTATAAGTTCATAAATAAAAAAATTTGCCATAAAAATAAAAAGACTTTACAAAAATGTAAAGTCTTTTGAATATTAATTTGTAAATTTATTAGCTGCTCATAAGTTCAATTGCGTTTTCTAAGAGCTGTTTATGAGATTTTATAAGTTGGTTAGCCAATTCCAATTGCATTTGAGCTTGTTGATAGTATGCGGTATTTGCGTCAAAATCGACATTAGAAAGTTCAATTAATCCGCCTCTTACCTCTCCACGTCCGACAACCGGTTTACCTGATTCCTCCGTTTCTATAAATTGTCCGTCTGCAACCTGATATAACATTTGCGGATTGTGGAAATTAATAATTGCAACCTTATATAAAGGAGTTTTTATTTTTCCGCCGTCGGCTTTCCCGTATAAAATACCGTCATCTTTAAATTCAAATTCTTCATATTTCCCCAAGTATTTACCGTTAGACGGGTCTATCCACAGTTTTATGTTTGTAGTCGGAACAGAAGCTGCTCCACCGTCAAAAGCTGTATCTACAAATGAATCTGCATCAACAGGTTTTGCCCCGTTCATGATTTCGCCTTTATCATTTAAAATGTAACCTTGAACGGCTTGACCGTCAGAGCTTCTATATACGCCTTCTCCGTCAAACTTAAATTCACCGAGTCTTGTATATACAATTCTTCCTTTGTCATTACGCAAAACAAAATAACCGCTTCCTTCTAAGTATATATTTTCATCGGAAGTCCCGGGAGAAGATTTCCCTTGCCCGATATTTCTCAAACGAGATTCTGCGATTGAGCCTTCTAAAAAAGTTTTAAAAGTAAACTTCTTTTCTCTGTACCCGGGGGTATATACATTTACAAGGTTTTCGGAGATACTGTTAGCCCATTCGCTTGATATTTTTTGAGTATTTAGTGCGTTAATAAAAGCATCACGCATTATTTTTCTCCTTTTTTATCTTTTTTGTTGTTTTGTCGATTATTTTGTCTGTAAAATAAGTCGTTGTACGGTAAATTTTGTTCGTCAAATTTTTGTTTTAAAGCAGGTATGTTTGCCTTTAAGTAGTTTTCTACTTCTAAGCTGCCGGGAATAAATTCTGCCGTAACTTTTCCGTGTTTGTCGATTTTGATTACGACGGAAACATCGTTATCAAATGATATTCTCACAGGCTTTTGAGTCTTTTGTGCTTTTTCTATTAAAGAAATAATTTGATTTGTTGTTTCAACGGTTTTTGTTGAAATAGAATTTTGAACTGCCTCAACTTGCATAAGATTTTTAAAATCACCGTTTTGTGTGTTTTCAACAGTATAAGGCATTCCTTGTGCCAAGGATATAAATAGCAGTCCATCCTCTATATTCATAGACATAGAGTCAAAATTGTAATCTACGGGCAGAGATGATAAATAATCAATATCACCGGAAGAAATTGTTCCTGTTCCTTGATTGATAAGTTCGGAAAAAGGTACGTTTGATACGCTCAATAAAGTAGCTTCTTCTTCTGTTTGAGGAAGATTTACATCTTGTTTTTCAATATTTTTAGTTACTTGACCTTCTATTTTCATATTCATCCTTAAATGTCTTCGCCTTCTTCTTCTTTCTTATCTTTTGATTTTTGATAATATTTTTGTGCTTCAAGTATCTTAAGTTCTTTTTCTGCCTT
>CAVEOW010000237.1:0-3066 GCA_963617295.1 bacterium
CTACATAATCTTCCGCTACTGAAGCAAAACCTGCTTTAACGACAGAGGAAAATAAAACCGCTCCAAACAAATTTTTATTAATATAGAAACGATTATTTCTTTCTTGAATTAAATCTTCTTCTTTTAGTTTGTTAAAATACTGCCAAACAGAATTTTTATGCTTAAAACCAAACTCTTTTGCAATAATATCAAAACTTGGCAATACTTCTTTTCCGTATGATTCTTTAAGTTTTTCAAAGAATGTTTTTTGTTTCTCGGTTAACATATTTTTATTATAGACAAATGTCTATAAAATGTCAATAGTATTTTTATTCATTCTAAAATCAAAAAATATGATATAATTTTCTTATGAAAAAAATCAGTATAGTTACAAGTTGTTTTAATGAAGAAGCAAATATAGACGAGCTTTATGAGCGTGTAAATAATCAAATGCAAAAATTCTCTGATATTTATGAATGGGAATTTATCTTGCTGGATAACGGTTCTATTGATAATACGGTTGAGAAATTAAGGATACTTGCAGATAAAGACAAGGAACACGTAAAGGTTATTATCAATTCAAGAAATTTTGGTTGTATTCGTTCTCCATATTGGGCAATGCTTAGTGCTACAGGTGATTGTGTTATTTATACGGCATCAGATTTACAAGATCCGCCTGAAATTATTCCTGATTTTATAAAAAAATGGGAAGAGGGGTATCTTATTGCTTTGGGGCAAAAAAATTCATCAGAAGAAAGTTTGATTTTTTTCACTTTACGAAGAATTTATTATTATTTGCTTGTTCATCTTGCCGATGACGGTACTCATTTAATGAAAAATTGTACGGGATTCGGATTATATGACAGAAAAATAATAGAATATATCAAAGAATACGAGGATCCTTATCCGTTTATAAGAGGCTTGATTTGCGATATCGGGTTTGAAATATTTTTTACAGTTTATACGATAATGCAATGCTTGGACTTGTTAAGCATACAAAATTTCCGCTAAGACTAATTGCTTTCTTTGGATTTATAATATCAGCATTTTGTATTATTACATCAATAGTTTATTTAGTACTTAAATTAACAAATTGGTACAGTTTTAATATGGGTTCTGCACCTCTTGTTATCGGAATGTTTTTCCTTGGCGGAATTCAGCTTGTTTTCCTCGGAATTATTGCTGAATATTTAGGAGCTGTCTATACAAGAGTAAACAAGAAACCTATAGTTATTGAAAAAGAAAGAATTAATTTTTAATTATTTTCTCTTTGCAAAATATTTATAAAATTTATTATTCCTCAACGATGAATAATAGGACACATATTTATAGACATTATCTAAATCTGTAAATTCTAATCTGTTAGGACTGCCATTATATTTAGTATTAATCAGACATCTTCCTATTTCATTAAAAGGAGTAACGGCTCCAATTAAAAGAGTAACAAACAGAATCGTTGATAAAACTTTATTTTTTAAAAATTCTTTATTTTGTATTGTTTCAACAATTAATAAATATAAAAATACCAATGCAGGAATGGAAGCTCTCATTTCAAAATCCGGGCTGTCGGAAATTCTTAAATAAGGAAACAAACAAAACAGAATAAATACCATCCAGTATATAATGTTCTTGAAATTATAACGAAGAATACAAAATAAAAATATCCCGACTTCAATAATCCAAAATCTAAGAATAATTAAATGGTCAATTTTTTTCTTCATATAGGTGTAATATACATAATCTCCTGTATGAACGTTTGAACTTAGAAAATTTGCAGTCAAGTACACATACAATACAGGAAAAATAATAAAAAATCCCAATAAATTTTGTATTGATAACGCGTCTGCAAACATCTTTTTTATATGATTAAAAGTGAAAACTTCTTTTATTGTTGAACTACCGTTCTTTATCATAAAATAAATCAGAAATGGCAATAATCCCATTGCCGGTAATGTTGAATTTATAAACAGACATACATATAGAAATACTAAACTTTTATTGTTCTTTTCATGCAAAAAGAGCGAAACAATAACCCACGCAGGAATAGCCTGATTAAAGACCCAAAACAGTTGTGTTGTCATTGAAGAATATTGATGGTATATCCACCATTCAAGATGTGTTTGCGGGGTATATGAAAAATTTGCACCATGTGTAATGTACATCCCCAAGATATCTAATCCGCTAAAAAATATAAATAAAATTACGGGGAAAATATTTTTTTGTTTAAAATGAGCCAATAGAAGATAAAAAAATGTAAAAACGCCTAAAATAGCCCAACAGAACTGAAAGAAAAATCCGATATCAAGACTTTTAAACATTTTCGCAACTAATGCAGAAGGAAGAAAAAATCCAACATAGTATGACATCATAGCCTGATACTCATTATAGACAACAGGCCAACTCTTTTTTGTTAATAATTCGAGTAAAGCGTTTCTGGCACTATGATCCCCATTCTGAAACATGTAACCGCCAACACCTGATAATAAAACCCAAATAACGGAAATTAAAAGAACCGCACCAATTAAATACCATTCTTTTTTCGTTGTAGGGACCCATATTTTGGGAGCATTCTTAACAAGAAGATAAAAACTTACTAATATTGCAAGTGTTGCAATTATTGCGGTAGGAGTATTACACCAACCGATAAAAAATATTAAATTCGGTATTATTATATACAGATAGCCTAAAATAACAATAATATTTGATTTATTTTCCATTAGGAATTCCCCTTAAACAATTATTCTTAGCAAAGTACTTACAAAATCTATCATCTTTATATGTAAAGTGAGTATTAAATTTATTTTCTTTATCAAATACGAAAGATTTTATGGGAGCATAAAAACTTGTATGAGTTTGGGAATTAGCCAAATCGGATTCTGAATAAATCTGCAAAGTTGAAAAATCAGTATTTAAAATGGTTCTTGAAAATTCATTAAACGGGGTTACAGCTCCAATTAACAACGAAGTAAAAAGAACTATAGCTATAACTTTGTACTTAAATATATTGCCGTTTTGAATAACATTAATAACAAATATATATAAAAATACTAATGCCGGAATAGATGCTCTCATTTCGAAATCTGACAC
>CAVEOW010000238.1:0-3057 GCA_963617295.1 bacterium
TTATTGGCTACATCTGCAACAATTAAATCATATTTTTTCTTGTTAGTGCATAAATAAGTTATTCCGTCTTGCAAAATGAAGTTAAATTTATTGCTTCTTTCAAATCCGAAATAATTTTCCGCTATACCAACAATATTTTCTTCTAAATCAATAACATCAATACTTTTTAAATCATCAAACAAAAATTCCCAATCTTTTACAATTTTTCCCGAACCTAACCCTATCAAAAGTATATTTTTAATTTTAGGGTTTATAAGAAACGGAATAAGAAAGTAATTAATATAAGGCAAATTCCCTTTGTAAAAATCGGTATTAATAAAGCCTGCTTGGTATGTATCCCCGTAGTGAAGAAATTTTCCGACTTCATTTTCAATCACTTTTATATTATGAAAGTCTGAATTTATTTCAAACAAAACTCTATCATTAAACTTTTTATTGTTAATGATGTCTAAAAGCTCATCTTTGGGTCTGTGCAGAGCCAATTCTTCCGGAATTAATACAAAATCTTCGTTCATAGTATAATTATTACATAAAATTCATGTTGATGATAGAATTTTATTGAATTAACAATTAGTTATTGGAGGTAATATGCAAGATACAAAGGAAACAACTTCTTCCGTTGATGTTATTCGTCAAGGCAGAATACAAAAAGCCGAAACTTTAAGAGAACAAGGAATCAATCCTTATCCGTATAAATTTGAAAAAACGGCATCTGCAAAGGAATTACAAGAAAAATATAAAAATCTTGCAAACGGAGAAGAAACCTCTGACAGATACAGTGTTGCCGGCAGAGTTATGGCAATTCGTAATTCAGGCATGTTTATAGATTTAATGGATGATACAGGTAAAATCCAAATTTTTACTCATAAACAAAATATTGATGAAAATAAAATTAAATTAATAAGATTAGTTGATATCGGCGATATCGTAGGCTTTACCGGTGATATAAGAAGAACTCCGAGAGGTGAGTTGAGCATAAAAGTTGTTGATTTTGAAATATTAACAAAATCATTAAAACCGTTACCTGAAAAATTTCACGGGTTAACAGATGTAGAAACAAAATACAGACAACGTTACATCGATTTAATTATTAACGAAGAAACTCGTGAAACATTTAGAAAAAGAAGTTTAATTATTTCGAAAATCAGAGAATTTTTGGCAGCAAGAGGATATTTGGAAGTTGATACTCCGATATTACAAACTGTTGCTTCAGGTGCAAATGCAAGACCGTTTACAACTCACCATAATGCTTTAGATATGGATATGACAATGCGTATTGCGTTAGAGCTCTACCTAAAACGTTTAATCGTTGGCGGTGTATCCGAAAGAGTTTATGAGATTGGAAAATGTTTTAGAAATGAAGGTATTGATACTCGTCATAACCCTGAATTTACCATGATTGAGCTATATCAGGCTTATGCAGATTATAATGATATGATGGAATTAACGGAAAATATGGTTGCATTTGTAGCCCAAGAAGTTTTAGGAACAACCAAAATTAAATACGGTGAAAATGAAATTGATTTAACTCCGCCGTGGGATAGAAAAACAATGATTGGTGCAATTGAAGAATACACAAAAGCAGATTTTTCAAAATGTGCAAATCTTGAAGAAGCAGTAAAACTTGCAAATTCAATTCATGTTGATGTTGAAGAATGCGATTGCTGGGGCAAAGTAATTGATAAAGTATTTGAAGAAAAAGTTGAACCAAGTTTAATTCAACCTGTTCATATTATCGATTATCCGATAGAAATCTCTCCTTTGGCAAAAATTCACAGAAACAATCCTCGTTTAACAGAACGTTTTGAAACACGTGTGAACGGTTGGGAAATTGCAAATGCATTTTCCGAATTAACAGACCCGATAGACCAAAGACAAAGATTTGAAGCTCAAGCACTGGCAAAAGCAAACGGTGATGAAGAAGCAATGGAAATTGATGATGATTTCATTGAAGCAATAGAATATGGTATGCCACCGACAGGCGGTATGGGCATGGGTATCGACAGATTGGTAATGCTATTGACAAACTCTCAAACAATCCGTGACGTAATTGCGTTCCCGACAATGAAAAATAAATAAATAAATAATATTGACAACAAAAACCCTATACCGTTGTATAGGGTTTTTAATTTATATTTTTTACATATTATATTAAATTTCAATAATACATGTCGCTATTAATTGTATGTCGGATTTACTAATTAGGCAGTAACCGTATGAGATTCCAAACAGATTGAAAAACTACGCTAACGCTTGTTTTTCTAATCTTTCGAAATGACATGAGACTTGATAATCTAAGAATACATGTCGCCCTGAATTTATTTCAGGGTCGCAAGGTTTATATTTGTTAGGCAAAGTATGTAAACATTATTTGTTAAAAAAGTCGGACTTTTGTTATTGTGGATACTAACCAAAACGCAATCTTTTTAGATTGCGTTTTGGTTAATAAAAAATCCATAATTAAAAATATACTATTTTTTAATTTCAATTGTTATATTCTTATCGTTTTCTTCTCCGATGTATCTTGAAGCATAAGGTTTTATCCCTTTCATTACGGAATCAAAATATTCAAACTTGAATACGGTTTTCTTAAATTTATTATCAACGGTTATAAGTCTGAATTCTTGGCAATATGATAGCGATGGAGAAGCTACATATATTATATTATTATCTTGTGTTATTTTTGTGCCGTGGTAATGACCTGCAAATACTGAAATCGGCATTTTGTACTTTTGTAAGACCGCTTTTAACGCAGTTTCATTTAATAATTTATGATCCTCCATCGGGATAGGTTCTTCAACAGGAAAATGCAAAAATATTAAAACTGTTTTCTTTTCAGATTTTGCCAATGTATCATCAAGCATTTTTAACTGTTCATCGGGAATATATCCGTTTACATTATTTTCCGTGTTTGTACCATCCAAAACAACAACTTCAAAATCAGACTTTGGACTGAAAACAAAATAAGGTTTATCAAAAGTATGATTTTTATTGTTTTCTCTCAAGATTTTAGTTATTTCAGACTTTTCCATAAAGCCTGAATATACAGAATCATGG
>CAVEOW010000239.1:0-3036 GCA_963617295.1 bacterium
AAATACAGGATTAATTGCTAAATTCATAATTACTCCTTTCTTAATAATACCTTTTATACCTGTAGTAAAAAACGTAAAAAAATTTGTTACTAATTATTTTTAACAACGAAATATCAAGCATATACCTTTACCGGTTTACTCTTCCATAATGTGTTCAAGAGCTTTTTCAAAAATAGTTTGAACATGGCAGTCATTAAGCGAATAAAGAACATGCTTGCCTTTTTTCTCGGATTTAACAAGTTTTGCATCCTTTAAAACTTTTAATTGATGTGAAACCGCAGACTTCGTCATATTTAATAAATTAGCTAAATCACCGACACATAATTCACCGTTATCAATAGCCCAAAGAAGTTTCATCCTTGTTTTATCGCCCATAATTTTAAAAAGTTCCGACAAAACTGTTATTACTGAATCCTCAGGTATTAAAGGTCTTATTTTTTCGATTAATTCTTTATTTGTAGCTTCACAATCACAAGTTTTTACAGCCATAAACAAACTCCTTTTATTATTATATAAATAATTGAATAATAATTCAACTATTATAAAGTTTTGTTATACTTTTTATTGATAATAATATTAAACAGTTGACAGTTGAACATTTATTCAATTATAATATAATTGAAGAACAATTCAACTATAAGGGAATTATCATGTGTGAACACGATGAATGTGAAAACAAATTTATAATACCCAAAATCATTTTAACAATTATATTATTTGTATGCGGATTTAAGTTTCAATTGTTATTTTACATAGCTTATATTGTTATTGCTTATGAAATAGCACTAAAAGCGTTAAAAAATATTCTAAATGGAAAAGTTTTTGATGAAAACTTTTTGATGTCAGTTGCTTCAATTGGAGCAATCTGCATAAAAGAATTACCCGAGGCTGTAATGGTAATGCTTTTGTACCAAATTGGCGAGTACTTACAAGACAAGGCGGTAGATAAATCAAAAGACTCAATAACCGAGCTTATGGATATTCGACCTGATTATGCAAATAAAATCAGCGGAAATGAGGTTATAAAAGTTAATCCGCAAGAAGTCATGATTGGGGACATTATTCTTGTAAAACCCGGGGAAAAAATACCTCTGGACGGAACTGTAATAGAGGGGCAATCTCAAATAGATACATCATCATTAACAGGAGAATCAGTTCCGAGAGAAGCAGTTATCGGGAAGAATGTCAATAACGGATGTATAAATTTAGACGGAACAATAAAATTAAAAGTTACAAAAACATTTGAAAACTCTACTGTTTCTAAAATTTTAGAAATGGTTGAGGAAGCATCGGATAAGAAAACTAAAACAGAAAATTTTGTTACAAGGTTTGCACAAATATATACACCGTTTGTCGTTGTACTTGCACTTGTAATAGCAATTGTGCCTGCATTTTTCTTTGCAGGAAATTGGATTGAACGTGCCTTGACATTTCTTGTAATTTCTTGCCCTTGTGCATTAGTAATTTCAATTCCTTTAAGCTTTTTTGCAGGTATCGGAGCCGGTTCAAAAGCAGGTATTCTTGTTAAAGGCAGCGTATATCTTGAAAAACTTTCACATATAAAAACAGTAGTTTTTGATAAAACAGGTACCTTAACAAACGGAAGTTTTGAAGTCATTAAAATAAATTCAGACAACCCTGAAATTCTAAGATATGCGGCACTTGCCGAAAGCACTTCAAATCATCCGATTGCAAATGCACTAAAAAAGGCTTACGGAAAAGAAGTAACAATTCAAAAAATAACAGAAATTTCAGGCAAAGGTATTAAAGCCAAAATTGACGGAAATGAAGTTCTTGTCGGTAATGCGAAATTAATCGATATAACACCCGATAAAAATGAGGGCGGAACAGTTGTTTACGTTGCGGTAAACGAGAAATGCATAGGAAACATCGTTATTTCCGATACAGAGAAAAAAGATTCGGCTTACACTGTTTCAGAGTTAAATAAACAAAAAATTGATACCGTAATGCTGACAGGCGACTCAAACAACGCTGCAAAAATAATTCAAGAAAAGCTGGGAATAAAACAGGCTTTTGCCGAACTTTTACCAAACCAAAAAGTTAAAAAATTAGAAGAAATAATGGCAAAAAATAAAGGGACAACGGTTTTTGTCGGGGATGGCATAAATGATGCTCCGGTTTTAACAAGAGCGGATGTAGGAATAGCAATGGGTGGTTTAGGCTCTGATGCGGCAATAGAAGCTGCTGACGTTGTAATAATGGATGATAATCCTGCAAAAATTCTTGATGCTATGTCAATCAGCAAAAAAACAATGAGAATTGTAAAGCAAAACATTATTTTGGCAATCGGCGTAAAAGTTCTATTCCTAATATTAAGTACTTTTGGCTTGATGACAATGTGGGGTGCTATCTTTGCAGATGTCGGCGTAACTCTAATTGCAGTAGTAAACGCATTAAGAATTTTAAAACACTAGCTTATAAAAAATTTTAGATACAAAAATAGGGTATTGTAATACCCTGTTTTTATTATTCAACAAAATAGCTTTTAAATTTAATTAACTATAAGAATAAAACATAAACATTCAATTCAAAAGTATTCTACATTCCAACAATTGTAAAACAATTATATTGTTTAAAACTTTCATCAGCCCAATCTCGAGAATCAAATATTATACAATTCCAACGTTCACTATTTGCTTCACAAAATTTTAGTATTCTATTCCACTGGTCAAAATTAATTTCTGTTGTTCCATAATAATCAAAATCAGGCACAAATTTCTCTATCAAAACGCTCAAATTATATTCATCCCATAAACTATCTCTAATAAATATTGAATCTTCATCCCAACATTTATTTTTAAATGAACCCTTTTGAAATTCAAAATAACAAGTAGTATGTGATTCTTGTACCGATTTTTTGTCAATAAAATATTTCATAAAACTCAATCCGAATTAAACATAAAAAAATAGTGTAATACCCCCTATTACACTAAGAAATAAAAAAAATGGTTGCGGGAGCCGGATTTGAACCAACGACCTTCGGGTTATGAGCCCGACGAGCTACCAGACTGCTCC
>CAVEOW010000240.1:0-3032 GCA_963617295.1 bacterium
GTTAAATATATGGTTGAGTTTTTCAATAAATACTTCACGTTTGCCGTATGCAAACATTGAGGCGATAAAGCCTGCAATCTCAATATCATTTTTATTATTAAAACGATGAATAAATTGAACGGGGTCATCTTTTATAAAGTCTTTTGTTTCATATTCCAAAATGTATTTATCAAGTTGAGTTTTAAGCATTTCTGATTTCCTCAAAATAATCTTTTAATATTTTAGTACATTCTTCCTCTAAAATGCCGCCTTTTATGTCTGCACTGTAGTTCATTATTTTTCGCATATCGCATTTTGTGCTAAAAGCCCCGTATAAGTAGTCATACGCTCCAAAATATATCTTTTTTATTCTTGCTTGCAGAATTGCACTTGCACACATCGGGCATGGTTCAAGGGTTACATATATTTCACAATTATCTAAATGCCAATTGTTCAGCACTTTTGAAGCCTCGTTAATTGCGACAATTTCTGCATGAAGTGTTGCATTTTGCTTTTTTTCTCTTTCATTTACGGCTTTTGCTATAATTTTGTTGTCTTTTACTATAATAGCAGCTATCGGAACATCCTGTTTTGTAGTCTTTGCAAGTGTGATTGCTTGCTGCATAAAGTCAGGCTTCATCAGTTTCGTCCTTATAAAGAGGTAATACTACTTTTGCCGAGAAAGTGTTATCTTGTGATGATTTCAGGTGAACATTCCCGTTCATGGCTTCAACTAATCCTTTCACAATATATAATCCAAGCCCTGTTCCTCTTGTTGTTCTGGTGGTTTTGTCATCTATTCTTATAAATTTATCAAATAAAGTATTCAGTACCGATTTATCAATGTAATCCGCCTTATTTGAAATTTTTATTATCGCTTTTTCTTTGTCAACTTTTGCATCTATTGTAATTGGTGTATCAGGGTAGGCGTATTTGTTTGCGTTGCCTAACAGGTTAATTATAACCTGCTCCAACCTGTCCTTATCTGCCAAAATATCAGGGAAAGTGTTAGATACATTATTTATAATTTCCCTTGTTTCTATATTTTTTACCGAATAAATTGAATTTTCTATAATGTTCAAAAGATTAACATGTTCAAAGTTTATATTGAGTTTTGCACCCTCAATGTCCGGTATAACAAGCAGGTCTTCAATCATTCTTGATAGTCTTTCGGACTGCTGCTTGATTATTAATAAAGATTTGTGTTTTGTTTCTTCATCTATTTCAATATCAGTTCTTAAAAGCCGAGAAGTATATCCTCTGATACTTGTTAGCGGGGTTCTTAATTCGTGGCTGACGGTATCAACAAGGTTTGAGCGAAAATTATCAAGAAGTTTAAGCTCTTTGTTTTTTTCTTTTAATTTTTTATATGACTCATTGATTTCGTTAATCATTGTATTAAATTCTTCTGATACAAAAATGATTTCACGAGGAGTAAAAATATTCGTCAAAAGGCTGATTTGTCTTTTGTAATTACCTTTTGTAACGGCGGTAATTCCTTTAAACAATTGTCGCATATTGAGGTAGAGGTAATAACTGTATAATAAGGTCAAAAATATTGTAATTGCAGCAGAAACGAGGAACGACGCCAATATTTTAAGCCTTGCTTTATTGATTGTAGATTCTGTCAATTCTTGTGTAGTGTTAACGATTACTATAACATCAAGGTCATCTAATTTAAGATAGACTCTTGGTTGGTTTTTTATTTCTTCAAAACGAGTTGCAATGTTATTAACTAAATTGACAGGTAAAAGTTTTATACTTTGATTGAAATCTTCTTCATTGTAATTTTGTGAAAACAGTAACATACCTGTTTTATCAACAACATAAAATCTTCTGTCGCTCTCTTCTTCAAAATTGTTAAAAATGTGGTCTTTTATGGTGTTTACATTTACTTCCGCTTCAATATATTTATCATCATTAATTTTTTCTACCAGCCAAACTCTTTTTGTTTCAGGTTCATAAATTATTCTTTTATTCGGGTCAAAATCGGGGTTTTCGCTTGGGTGAATAATTTCAAAATCTTTGAATACTTCAGAATTTATTGCAATATCTTTGAGCATAACATCCTGTTTGCTTTCAGAGGGAATATGTTTCATTGCAATTATAATTTCAGCTAAACGTCTTTGATCTGATTTTAAAATCGCATAGAGATTATTTTCGATTGTTCTTGCCAGCATTTGTGCGGAATAACCGAGTTCTTTTCTGATAGAGTGCTGGCTGATATTATTTATGATAAACCCTGAAATTACGGACGGGAAGAGTACTCCGATAAGTGAAATAATAATAATTTGCTCTACAATTTTAAGTCTTTTAAAAATCATCGGAAACTTTTACTCCGCTTCTTCCCCAAAAGGAGTGAGTTTGTAGCCTACATTTATAACCGTGTGAAGATACTCGGGAATTTTAGGATTATCTTCTATTTTTTGTCTTAAACCGCCAACGTGAACTCTTAACATTCGGACGTCATCATCCGAGTTGTAGCCCCAAACTTCATTAAGCAGTACTGCAAGTGTAACTGCGTTGTTGAAGTGTTGAATTAAGCAGTATAAAATTTCAAATTCGGTCGGAGTCAGTTTAATACGTTTCCCTTTTACTTCTGTTTCAAGTGAATCGGGAAAAAGCTCAATATCGCCGACTTTTAAGATTTCTTGGGAAGATGATTTTGTTTTAAGGGCAGGACTTCTTCTTACTAATGCACGAACTCTTAATAAAACTTCTTGGATATCAAAAGGTTTAACTATATAGTCATCCGCACCGGCATTAAATCCGTCGGTTTTGTCATTGATAGTACCTTTTGCCGTCAGCATTAATATAGGAGTATCGGGCTTTGAAGCTCGAATATTCTTACACACGTCAAACCCGTTCATTTTGGGCATCATGACGTCGAGCAGAATTAAATCATAATTTCCTGACAGTGCTTTTTGCAGTGCTTCTTCTCCGTCTTTTGCACAATCAACAATATATCCGCTATGGGATAAGTCGAACTCTAAAAGTTCACGAATTTCATTATCATCATCAGCTACTAAAAGTTTTTGCACAGCCTTATACCC
>CAVEOW010000241.1:0-3002 GCA_963617295.1 bacterium
AACAGTTACAACGTTATGATGCAAGGCGATGTTATGAGTATCACTAATTGCTCAACAGTTGAAAGAAGAAAGATTATTGATGAAATTGCAGGCGTTGCAGACTTCAACAGAAGAATAGAAAAAGCCCAAGCAGAACTTATGACCGTTGAAGAAAGGGTTGAAAATGCAAACCTTATCCTGACGGAAATTGAAGCGTCTATTGAAAGGCTTGCCCAAGAAAAAGAAACAGCTTTAAAATATCAAAAATTAAAGACCGAAAAATTTCAATTAGAGAGCCAAATTACAACAGTTAAATTCTTTGATTTAAAAAGAAATTTAGAACTGACTCACCAAAATATTTTAGATGCTAATAAAAGAAAAAAAGAAGAAGAAGCAAAGCTAAAGAAACTCGAAGTTTCTCTTGCGGAAATAAGAAAAAAATATGCTGAAATTTCAGAACTGGTAAAAAATAACGGGGAAGCCGAACAAATTGAAACAAAAAAACGTCAGGAAGAGTTAAAAGGACAAGTTTCAAGAAAAGAGCTTTCCATAAGTTCTGCCGAAAAAACAATTCATGACAATTTAAAAACAATTGAAAACGCTAAAAACGGAATAGAAAATCATAATAAAAAAATTGCCGATACCGAATTAAAAATTCAAGATAAAAAGGCAGAAATAAAACAAATTGAAGATAATATTAAAATTCAGGAAGAAGAACTTAAAAAGATATTAGAGGAAGTTTCAGGTCTTAATAAGAATGCCGATAAGCAAATTGAAGAAAGAAACAACCTTAAAAAACAACTTGAAGAGCTAAAAGAGCAAGAATGGAATATAAAAAATGATTCTATCCCGCTTGAAACAGAATTAAATACAAGCAAAAAAGAAGTTGATAAAGCTCAAAATGCGTTAAAAGAATTGAAAAATTTCAAAGCAAACTTTAAAGATAATCAAGACAGATTAAGTTTACAAGTTCAAGAACTTACAAAAGAACAAGGCGATTATAAAATAGCTCAAGAAAACGTAATGTATGACCTTGATAAAAATAAAAATGAGCTTTCGGATTTAATGCATGATATTCAGGTTGCTCAAAAACAAATGCTAACACTTGAAGCTCAAAAGAATGCTTATGAAGAAATCAACTTAGGACGTGCAATTGACAGCATTTTAAGAGCAAAGATAAAAGGTGTACATGCTCCGCTCCTGCAATTAGGAAGCGTTGACAAAGAATATTCAACCGCACTTGAAGTCGCTATGGGCGGAAGAATGAAAAATATTGTTGTAGATGATGAAGATGTTGCAAGAGTATGTATTGAATACTTAAAATCTGCAAGGGCAGGAAGTGCTACATTTTTACCGTTAAACAGAATGAAAAAAGCTCCAAGCAGTTTAAAAATGCCGAGAGAAAAAGGCGTTGTAGATTACGCAATTAATCTGCTTGATTTTGATGACAAATATTTAGACGCATTTTTCTACGCTCTTGGAGATACATTAATCGTTGAAGATTATGACAGTGCAAAACGATTAATAGGGAAATATCGTTTGGTTACGCTTGACGGAAGTTTATTTGAAAAATCAGGTGCAATTACAGGCGGCGACAGACGTGATACCGGATTAAAGTTCAGCCAAAATCAAGATGAAGAGCTTATAAAATATAAAAAACTCTTTTCAGAACTTCAAAATCAATATGCTTCTTTAGAAAATAAAAGAAGAGAACTTGAACAAAAGCAGGATAAAATCAGAAGAAACTATTCTGAAACAATGACTGCACTAAACAGTGCTAAAATTGAGCTGAATAACCTTAATAAACAAGCTGAAAACAACGAACAAAACATTTTAGATTGCGAAAAAGCAATAAAAGAAAATGAACCGAGAATAAAAAATATTGAAAATAAACTGGAAAAATATGAAGGTCAGCTTGTTGATATAAATGATAAAATGCTTGTACTTCAAGATAAAATTGCCGAAGTTGAAGCAAAAATGACTGAGGGCGAACTCAAAAAGCTCAAAGAAATGACAGCTAACATTGAAGCAAAAATTAAAGAATATCAAAACGATATTTTAAGAGCTAACAATTCAATATACAGTTTTGAAAAAGATATTGAGTTTAACAAAGATTTAATTAAAGCAAAAGAAGAACAAATTCAAAAGTTGCTGCAAGATAATGAGATTGCGGAACAGGATAAAGTAAACTTTAAAGCTGAAATCGAAGTATTAAATGCACAAGTTAATGAACTTGAAGAAAAAATTAAAGAACTTGGTGCAAAATTACTTGAATTGCAAAAACAAAGAGATTTAGTTCACGATGAACTGTTGAGTTCCGAAACGGAAAAGAACAAAATTACCAATGAAATCGAAAAGTTAAGTGAACAGGTAAATTCTTTCATAGCAAGAAGAAAAGAACTTGAACCGCAACTTGAAGAAATCAGAGAAGAATTAAAGAAAAATGAAATTGATATAAATTCTTTGATTCCGACAGAAATTTCAACGGAAGAAATTACAGGAAAAATTCAACGTTTACAAAAACGTATGGAAGAAATGGAACCTGTAAATATGCTTGCTATTCAAGCCTATGACGAAGTAAAAGCAAGACAAGAAGAGAAAAAAGCTCAAATTGAGACACTTACAAACGAACGCAAAGATATCTTAGAGAAGATGAATGGATATGAACAGGTTAAGAAAGAAACGTTTATGAAAACATATAACAACATAAACGATAATTTCAAAGATATTTTTGCAAAACTTTCAGAGGGTGAGGGAACACTGATGTTAGAAAATCCCGAAAACCCGTTTGAAGGCGGTTTAACAATTGAGGCTCAACCGAGAGATAAGAAAAAACAAAAATTAGGGTCAATGTCAGGCGGAGAAAAATCGCTCACCGCATTAGCATTGGTATTCGCAATACAAAAATATTTACCGGCTCCATTTTACGCTCTTGATGAAGTTGACGCTAACTTAGACGGTATTAATGTTGAAAGATTAGCGGAAATAATTCAAGAACAAGCAAAAAATACGCAATTTATAGT
>CAVEOW010000242.1:0-2117 GCA_963617295.1 bacterium
ACACCTAAACAAGTTTTTCAACTTTATAGTGTTGCGATTGCTTCTTGAATGCAGGCATTATTGTATTTTTCCGTAGCTGAAAGAGGTAGAACTTGAAGCTGCTCCTTGTTGGTTTAGGTTTCTGTAGTAGTTTAAATTTTGTTTTTTCAATATATTATGGGCTGTTAACAGATACTCAAACGGTAAGGATGTTGAATCTAAAGTTGTTGAAACAAGTGATTTCCCGTTAACTGTTCGTTGAACGGTAACACCTTGGAATGTCGGGTCATACATAACCCAGCCGTATTCATCAAAATATACTTCTACCCAAGCGTGGGCACCTACAGTGTTTTCAAAAACATCACCTAATACTATTCTTGCAGGAATATTTCTTGCTCTGCAAAGTGCGACCATTGTTGCCGCATAATCGGTACACTTCCCACGGTGTTGTTGAAGAGCACCTTTTGCTCCTAAATTTGGGACAATTGTATAATCTATATTTCTTTGAAGAAACTCATATACATTTTGTAAAAATTCTTCTTTAGTATTCCCTGATATATTGTTTGCAACATTAATAATATAAGGGTCATCTGATTCAATCATATTTTCACTTTTTAGATATTTTGATAAATCTTTTTCGGGCGAAATGTTATAGTTTAAGCGTTTTGCCGTTTGTAAATCATAAGTTCTTATTGCAGCTTCGCCTTGAACAATAACAGATAAGGTTTTAGCCGGAACAGGACTCCATTTATATATAAAAACTTTATCAAGTCCCTCTTTTAATATATTTTGAGGTTCAACTGATACAGAGTTAATTTTAATATATTGTTTTCCGTATATATCTTGAGGAATGTATATTTTATAATCAAGACTGCTTATGTTTCCTGATATATTTATTGTATCGGTGTATGAGAAGTTATATTTTGTAAACTCCGTTAAATTAACCTCGGGCAGATTTATATTATTTGAGGTTTCTTCTTCTATTGGTTGCTCACTATTTAAAACTTCATTTTGAGGAAGTTGCTGCTCCATTTTTTCAAGCGAATTTTTTAAAGTATCAAACAAATTTGAAAAATCAACATAGATAATAGCTGCAAATATAAGAGCAACCGTAACAAACAGACTTAATAGCGATTTTAATAAATTTTCAAATGAAGATTTTCGCTTATTGATTTTTTTCTTTCTTTTCTTCGTGGTATTCATTTTCTGTGTTGACATTCCAAACTACCTTTTTATCAGTGCCGTTAATATATGCTTTTGCAGCTTCAAACCCTGTTAATATTGAGTGATCCATATTATTATACCTGTGCTGTCCGTTTCTGCCCACACAATATAAATTTTGAATTGAATTTACAAAATCTTTAACAATTTCAAAATTCTTATAAGAACCGAAATATGCAGGATACGCTTTTTTTACTCTTATTACGACAGAATCAAGCACATCATTTTTATTTATAATTCCGATTTTTTCAAGTTCATCACTTGCCATTTTTATAAAGTCGGAATCTTGCATATTCCACATTTCATCACCCTCGGAACAAAAATATTCTAACCCTAACCACACGGTATTTTCTAAATCTTTAACCATATATGGAGACCAGTTGTTAAAAATCTGTAATCGACCCAATTTTACATTTTTCTCTTGTATATATATCCAGCAGTCAGGAATTATATTTGAAACCGTTTTATATTTTGATTTATTTTTTATTGCAAACTTTTTAACCAACAGCCCTACAGTCATAAAATCACGATACGGCAACATTTCTGCTGTTTCTTTTATATTTTGCGGTACTTCAATGCTAAATCCTGAAACTAAATCTTTTATTGGCATAGAGGAGAACACAACATCACAATCAAATGTATTTTCGCTACCGTTTTCATCAAGTGTGACAATAGAGGATATTTTATTATCGTTAAAGTTTAAACTTACAACTTTGTTATTTAATATAATTTGACCGCCATTTTGTTTTATTTTATCTGCAACTGCTTCATATAATTGCCCCGGACCCATTTTGGGGTATAAAAATTCTTCAATTAAAGAGGTTTCAACTTTCTCTTTTTTCAAGAACGGTTTTAATAAACAATTTTTTAATACCGTAATTAAAGAAAGTCCTTTTACTCTTTGGGTACCCCACTCG
>CAVEOW010000242.1:2127-2995 GCA_963617295.1 bacterium
TCCCCATACTTTACGGGTATAATCTTCAAAAAACATTGAATACAAAGGCTTTCCAAAACGGTTTATATAGAAATCTTCAAGCGAATTTTCTTTTCTTTTTTTTACGCAAGAGTATAAATACCCGCCGCCTGCTTTTATTACGTTAAAAAAGCCCATATTTATAAAGGTTTCGGGTTTAAAACTTATAGGATAATCAAAAAACTTTCGCAGAAAATAAATTCTTGATAATCTGTGTCTTTTTAGCAAAACGTCATCTTGTGTTTCAGGGTTAACACCTGTTTTCTGAAAATTATTTTTTTTATCTGCATTAGCGAGCAGAATTTCATCTTTAGACGGCATTTCTTGAACAGGAAAAATTTCTTTCCAAAAGTTTAAAACTTCATCGCTTTTTGAAAAAAATCTGTGTCCGCCTAAATCCATTCTGTTACCGTTATGATTATGAGTACGGGAAATGCCGCCTATATACGGAGTTTCTTCAATTATAACGGGCTTCAAATCTGTATTTTTAATAAGGTAATAAGCAACGCTCAACCCGGCAGGTCCTGCCCCGATTATTATGACCTTATCATCAGATTTCATAACAAATGCTCCGAAACACTAATATATTATTTATGATATATTAAAACTATGAAAAAAGATACATTAATTTTTGACTTAGACGGTACACTTTTAGATACACTTGAAGGGTTGAAAGACGGGTTTAACTACGCAATTACAAAATTCGGCTACCCCCCGAGGACTCTTGATGAGGTAAGAAGTTTTGTCGGCAACGGAATTAAAGTTGCTTTAAAATTATGTCTGCCTAACAGTGTTGATGACAAAGAAATAAAAAAAATTGTTGAAGTATTTAAGATTTACCACTTAGAAC
>CAVEOW010000243.1:0-2990 GCA_963617295.1 bacterium
CCTTACAACCCTAAAATACACTGTAATTTAGGTTATTTGTATTGGGGGAAAGGCTATATTGATGAAGCCGTAAAAGAATACGAAAAAGCAATCCAATATGACAATACTTATGATATTGCTTATAACAACTTAGGTGTTATATATTTGGATGATTTCGGAAAAGTTCAAAAAGCAATAGAACTTTTTGAAAATGCGAGAAAATACAACCCGAATTATGCATTGGCAAACTACAATTTAGCTCGTTCAATAGCAATCACGGGTGATAAAATTGAGGCAGCAAAACTGTATCAGGCAGCAGCAGAAATTAATAAATATACTCAAGAGCTTGACCCTCTTGATATAGAAGAAAAAATTCAAGATTTATTTACATAGAAGGAACGGGAATGGAACATATTCAAGAAATAAGGGTACTGTATAGCGACACAGACTCCTATGGAGTTGTTTGGCACGGTGCATATACAAAATGGTTTGAGGCTGCAAGAGTTGAGTATTGCGAAAAAATCGGGCTTGATATAGCTGAACTTGAAAGCCAAAATATAGTTTTCCCCGTTGTTGAACTCAATATAAGGTATAAATCTTCCGCTTTAATGAACGAAAGAATTGTAATAAAGACTGTTATATCAGAATTAACACCTTTAAGAGTAACTTTTGAACATAAGGTTTACAAAAAAGATACCGACATATTAAGGGTAGTAGCACATTCGACTATTGTCAGCGTTAACGGACAAGAAAAGAAAATGATGAAATTACCCGAAAATCTTTATAAAGCGTTTGCAAATTCAATTGAAAAATAACTATTTTTGGATAATTCCCGTGGCTTTTTTGCCGTTGTAATAGTATTCAAGAATATAGTAACCTTTGCCGGAATCCTCTATTTTTGCATAGTTTCTTGCAGCTGCACGCTCTCTGAATGCGGTTAAATCTTCTTCCGCTTTTCTGTATTTTTTCAACTTTTTTGCATTTTGTGCTTTTTGTAACCTGTCTATAATTTCCGCTTCTTCATCAAGTTCTTCATTTGTGAACATTTTTTCCACAAGTTTTATAACTTTAACTCTGGCTTTAAGGGTGCTGCTTTGATACAATTCCAAATGTTTTAAATCTAAAGACAACGCTACGGTATAAAACCCTTCCGAAATAGCATCGCCCATATCATCATACAGAGTGCAAGGAAGTGTTAACGTCGGATAAGTTGAAGAAGGCGGACCAAACTTGTATTGTGTTTTATCCCCGTCATAAACTCCTGCGGGGTAAAACGGTTGAGGGAAATGACGGGACGGCCCGTTAAAATCCGTCATAAAATCGTATGCAACTAAAACAACATCTGCCTGCAATATTTAACCCTCTTTAAATAATATTTTATCAGATAATGTACTATTTTCACAATTTTGTATATAATACTTATATAGATTTGAGGTAGTTATGGATAAAAGCAAAATTTTAGGTTATATTCCGACGGTTATTGAGTCATCAGCAAGAGGAGAAAACTCTTTTGATATATTTTCAAGAATGTTAAGAGAAAGAATTATATTCTTAGGAGAAGAAATTGATGATGAAATGGCAAATTCCATAGTTGCCCAATTGCTTATTTTAGATGCTGAAAATCCTGAAAAGGATATTATGATGTATATAAATAGCCCAGGTGGTGTTATAACTGCAGGCTTGGCAATCTATGATACAATGAAGCACATAAGATCCGATGTATGTACAATATGTTTAGGCGAAGCTGCTTCAATGGGTGCTTTTTTGTTATCGGCAGGTACAAAAGGTAAAAGAATGGCACTGCCGAGTGCAAGAATAATGATTCACCAACCTTTAGGCGGGGCTCAAGGTCAAGCTACGGATATTGAACTTGAAGCTAAAGAAATTTTAAGAATGAAAAAAGAATTAAATACGCTTCTTTCTGAACATACAGGTCAACCGCTTGAAAAAATTTATAAAGATACGGAACGTGATAACTACATGTCATCACAAGAAGCAGTAGAATACGGATTAATTGATAAAGTTCTTTAGTCTATACAATTTTCTATATTCAATGTCCTGATATTAACAATTATATTTTCTGTTAGAACTCTTATATTGGAGATTTAATATGAAAACTATAATTTTTTATGATACGAAAAAATACGAGCAAGAATTTTTTACAAAAGAACTTTTTGACGATTATGAGCTTGTTTTTAGGGAATATAATTTAACTTCGCAACAAGAGTTAAATTATCAGGAAGAAAATGCAGAAATAATTTCTGTTTTCACGGGTTCATTTTTAAATGAAAATATTCTAAATAAGTTTAAGAATTTGAAATTAATACTAACTCGTTCTGTCGGATTTAGTCATATTGACATTGATTACTGCAACAGAAAAGGAATAATAGTTGCAAATACGCCTCATTATGGAGATTATACAGTTGCTGAATTCTCATTTGGACTATTGCTTAACTTGGTCAGGAGAATTTGTTTCGGTCAAAACGAATTAAGAATGGGGGATTTGTACCCTGAAACATTAGGAATGGAACTTTTTGATAAAACAATCGGGATTATCGGAACAGGTTCTATCGGAGAAAAATCAATTAAAATAGCAAAAGGTTTTTCCATGAATGTGATATGTTGTGATGTTTTTGAAAATGTTGAAATTGAGAAGAAATATAATGTAAAATATGCAAGTTTAGATACTTTGTGTAAATTAGCAGATATTATTATGCTGCATGCTCCTTTAAATTCGAGTTCTTACCACCTTATAGACAGAGAGAAGATTAATTTAATGAAGAGTAATGCAATTATAATAAATACGGCAAGAGGGGAACTCATTGATACGGAAGCTCTTTATGACGCTTTATTAGATAAACGAATAAGAGGTGCGGCACTTGATGTTTTGGAATTTGAAGAAACAATTTCAAATAAACGTCCCGGGGATAATATAGATTTGAAAAATTTAAGGACATCACTTATTAATGCAAAACTGTTAAATTTGCAAAATGTAATAGCAACTCCTCACA
>CAVEOW010000244.1:0-2979 GCA_963617295.1 bacterium
TTTCAGCAGAGCTTTGTGCCGGAACTCACGTTTCATCTACAGGAAAAATCAGATTAACAAAGATTGTTTCTGAAGCTGCAGTTGCGGCAGGTACAAGAAGAATAGAAGCTGTTTGCGGGGAATCTGCAATTAAATATTTAAGCGAAAAAGCTGAAATAGTTGATAAAATGGCTCACTCTTTCAAAGTTCCTGTTGAAGAACTCGGTGAAAGAATTTTGAAATTGGTTGTTGATAACAAAAATCTTCAAACAGAAATTTCTAACTTAAAAGAAGTTCAAGCAAAATCAAAATTCCAATCATTTATTTCAAAGGCACAAGATATTGCAGGCGGAAAGTTATTTATATCGGAAATCGATGCATTTTCTGCTCCGCTTGTTAAGCTCGGCTGTGAAATGTTAGGTTCAAAACTTGGAGAATGTATTGTTGTATTAGCTTCGGTCGATACCGACAAAATAACTTATGTTGTTAAAGTTTCTGATTCGTTCGTAAAGAAAGGCATAAACGCAGGTCAAATTGTTTCTAAACTTGCAAATGCAACAGGAGGAAAGGGCGGCGGAAGACCAAACTTCGCTCAAGGGGCAGGTAAAGATAAAACAAACTTGCGAAATACCTTATCAGAGATAGAAAAAGAAATAAAAAATTCTCTATAATATTCACGAATAGCTACAAAAAGTAAGAAGATTATTTTAATCTTCTTACTTTTTGTAACAAAGTTTTAATATATATTAAAGAAATTAAAAAAAATACCGATTATACTCATAGAGTGTAATTTTTAGGTAGTGTTTATGAATAATGAAATAGGAAGTAATAACAGATATATACCCCCTCAATATTCAAAATATGATTTAAATAATGATGGAGTCTTATCAGAAGAAGAAATTTCAATTGCCAAAATAAATACAAATATTTTTGAAGACTTAGATATTAACAGTGAAGAAACTTCTTCTAATATCGAAATAAATAACGATATTATAAGTTCTGAAGAATTCAAAGAACAATCAACTGAAATTATATATTCAGAAATAGAAGCTAGTTTAAAAAAAATGTATAGTGAAATGCTATGTGAGGACAACTCAAAACGTGGATTTGGGAAGCTTGCAAATTCTATTTTAGGAATATTTGGTGGTGGTACAAAGGGTGATCTTAATAGAATTGAAAAACAGATCGAAGAGCTTTCATTAGCAAAAAATGATTATTCTAAATTGGTTGAATTATATGATAGGGTGATGGGAAAAACAATATCTGTTGACCAAATAAATAATTCAATAAATGCTTCATCAATAGTTAGTAATATACAAAATGGATACTATCAATATTCAGATGGTACCGAAATAACTCTAACAGATTTAAATGAAAGTTTAAAGCTTCAGGCTGCTGATTTAATGTCCCAAATGAAGCAAATCGTTTCTGAACAAGGGATTGTAAGTAAAACTGTAAATAAGATTAATAATTTTCTTGATATTGGAACTTGTGAAAATGAAGTTTATGCCAAAATTGAAAATTATCAAAAATTAATAGAAAAACTTGATAATTGTAAAAATTCTACTGAATATGCAATGCTGTATAAAGAAATTACGGGGCAGGATTTCTCAGAAGAAAGTATAAATAGTCTTATTACATATAAAAGGTTTAGTGAAGAATTAAAAACATGTGATAATTCAGAGCAAAGAGAAGAATTAAAAACAGGATTGGATTGCCTTAATATTTTAAATAATTCCTCAGCTGCAGAAGCAATTTATGATTATCAACAAACTCAAGAATCTGCTGTTAGCGGTATTTCAGGGGCAATTTCAGGCATTGTTTCATCCGTACTTACAGGATTAGCAGTAACTGCAATGGCAGTTCCGCCTTTTCAACTTGCAGGGGCAGCTTTATTTGCTGCAAAATATGCGGTGGCAGGTTTAACAAGTGCGGCTATAAATACCGGCATAAAAGCAATTGACGGTGCAACAAGTAAAAAAGGATATAGTTGGAAACAAGCCGGAAAAGATGCGGCAGTTGGGGCTTTAAACGGAATCGTTAATATCGGGGCAAATGCAATTGGCAATAAAGTTACGAGTGTATTAGGCTCAAAGTTTGGGACTTTATTTAACGGAACAAAACAAGGATTAGTAAAAGTATCTTCAAAATTAATAGGGGAAACTTGCGATGGTGCTATTGATGGTGCTATAAGTTCAGCCGGAGAATATATTCTTAATTCTGCATTTGAAGGAGAAAAAGTTGATCTTGTACAACTTGGAACAAATACAGTTCTAGGAGCCACTTTTGGGGGACTTACAAATATGACCCTATCAGGAGTTTCTCAACTTGGAAGTTATGGAATAAGTAAAGCAAAAACATTAAAAAGTAAAATTATAAAATTAAAGACAATATTAAATGATGCGTCAGAAGCTCATTCTCGTAAATTAGATTTAAAAACAAATCAATCACAAACTCCTAAAATAGCAATTTCAGAAGAAAGGGTATCAAAGTTGCTAAAAGTAATGGAAAATGATGAACTTGCCCAAATGTATATACAGACTGTTGCAAGCAAATGTGAAGCAACTCTGATAGACTCTGATTATTTTAATAGTTTGACTATTGACATATTATCAAAATCCTTAGAAGAGTTAAATGACTATATGTTAAACTTAGATGATACTGCCTTTATAGAGCAGATGAAAAGTATTCTACTTAAAAACACAAAAAGAAGCGTAAAAGAGTCAGGTTCACAACTGCTCAAAGAAGCATCAAGCGAGCAAGTTAAAGAAACAATCGAAGGAATGGGAATTGGGACTACCAAAATAGCACAGATTCTATCTAACAATGCAGAAATAATGGACAGACTTGAAGCGTATCCAAATATACAAAAAGCATTAAAGGAAACAAAAACCAATTGTTCTTTTTCAAGAACAATTGAAGATGCCCAAAGTCTTATAAGTAGAAATTTTGGGGATGAAATTACATTATCCAAACAACTAAGTGCTGCAAGTGTTGGTG
>CAVEOW010000245.1:0-2954 GCA_963617295.1 bacterium
GGTTTTGTGATTTTAACCCCTTCAAATCTTTATGTTCTTTTACAGACAACCCAGACCATTCTTGGTGGATAATATTAGTAAGAATTGCATATTCTTCACCCTCTGTAATTTCATGGTCTTTCCAATAGTCCGTCAATTTATTTCTGGTTTCTTGACCTGTCATTCGTTGCTGAATCCACTTTTCCGAACGACCAAGTTTTTGATAAGTTTCTCTTGCTCTATCAATCGCTTTTGAAGGGTCTGCCATCTCTTGAACACGTTCTTGACCGACTTTGGCTAACCATTGTTTAATAGGTTCAGCTTTCTTGGATGGAATAGATTGAATTATACGAAAAATTGTCTTGATATCAGCAACATCAGTTTTACGCATTTTTCCATCATCAGCTTGCAATTTCAACTGGTGACAATTTGTCACCGTTTGCTCAGAACCCTCATCACGCAAGCGTTGTGCTAACTTATTCCAGTATTTCCTTGCGGATTGATAATCTTTTTCAATTAAAATTGCAACAATATCTACAACTGAAAAGTAATATACTTCTTTCTCTTCATCATAAATATGTCTAATTCTTTTATTTTCAAATAAAGTTAAATCTTCACCCATTCTCAAATCTCCTATTGCACCCATGCTATTAAATCATGTTAGGCTTGTCAATGTAAAGTCTCATTTTAATCGCCACAAGAGGTCGCTCACACAGCTTTTAGACGTGCGTTTTAAGGCTCGGTATAAGCTCATGCAAAAAGTTCTAGTATAAGACTTTTCGAGGAGTTTTTTCTATTATTGGGGCCAGAATTTATTTCAAGCCCTTTTTTAATGCCTGTTTCAGAAGTTCAATGTTAGTCAATTTTGTAGGATGAACTTTTTATTTAATAACACCTCTGCTCCCATAAGCAAAATTGATTATTTTTACTTTATTTTCAAGAATAAAGAGTTTTAACATTAAAAATATTATTTTATCTGTTATTTTTTATTACTTTATCAAGATTAGAATCAAGTTCTCCTACTGTATAAATCTTTAAAATATGTACATTAACGATAGAACGAGATTTTTTAAAAATTAATATTTATTAAACATATTTAATATTTTTAATAAAATATAACGCATTTTCTTATTTATGTGTTATACTAAACGTGGAGAACACTTTAATGTTGTTACATCTTATTGTAAATATATGTAAAATAATTCAATTTAATGTAAAAATAGCTCAAAAAATCTGTTATACTATTTCTAAACGATATATAAGTTTAGAAAGGAATGTTTTATGAAAAGAAAAGATGACAAAACCCAAAGATTTGAGCTTGGTGCAACTATTAACGTAAGAAGAGATGATGTTGACAGATTAAAGAACATCTCTAAGGGTGATTTAGAGAATGTTAATATCGGATTGGGAAGCGATATCGATATAGGGCTAGGAAATGCATTTTCAAACGGGTCTGCAATTATGCAAGCCATAAATAATAACAGAGAAAAGAGATTTAACCAATTAAGTGAAATTGGGAATGAAATTCAAAATGAAATAGACAGGCTTGAGAATGATAAAGAATTAAAAAGAAATATTGAAACTCAAAATCTTGAAATTGCAAAAAATATTGAACGTGAAATACAACTTGCAAAAAAACAAAATATGCAATTAAGAACGGCAATTAATTCAGCAAACAAAAAACCATCTGATATTTCAAAAATGAAAACGGGTATGCAGATTTAAGCAGCCCCACGAATGAGGAATTTGTAAGTTTTAACAGAAAAAACAGCAAGAATAAGGCAACAAATGATATTAGAAATAATATACAATCAAGGGCAGACGCTTTATATGGCAGTGATGAAGAATATTATAAGAAATATCCGAAAAAAGAAGATAAATTTTCGCTTTATCCAACGCAAAATACATCTGTAGATAGTGAAGTTGGAAGTTCTAAGAAAGATGACCCACCTGTACTTGTAGCGAATTCTAAAAAATTGCAAGAGAAGGGACTAAAAGCTGATATCAATCTTTTTTTTGCAGGACTAAAAGTTACTGAAAATATTCTTAATAAAATGTTAAAGGAATCCTGGCTATACGATTTAGAGCAAGATGTTACGTTTATAGTAAAAGATTATTTAAAAGAAATAAATACTATTGATAAGAAAAATCCGATAGCATTTTTAACAACTACCGGAAAATATTGTAATTATATGGTAGATATCATTGCCTATTATAAGACGATAGCTAAAAATCAAAATAGAAGTAATTTAACCGTAAAAAATATGTTAACAAAATTAGAGAAAGAAAATATTAATGACTTGGAAATTATCTTACAATATTATTTAAACAGCAGTATATATATTGAAATGCTGTTAAAAATAGCCGGCTACGGTGAAACAGCAGGCAATTTAAAAATATCAGGCAAGGACTCTAATTTAAGAACAATCTATACAAGCAACTATTCAAAAAATAAAACTGTTAACATATACCAAAATATAGAGTCTGTACCGGCAGAATATCAAGATACAATAAAAGAAAAGTTTAAAGACATAAAAGATATCAAAGGTGTCATATTTGAACATGATTCAAGACTTTCAAAACTTCTTGTCAGTACAAGGGAGTTCAAAACTGAAATAAGGGACAATATAAGAGAAATTATTAAAGAGGGGCATACCAGTATAAAATATAAATCTGGCAACATGAAGTATGCCTTTCGTAAAATTGGAATAGAAGAGATAAAATTTGACTTTAATAATCACCTTGTAGGTTATTTTATTGATGTTTCTGATTATAACCCTAAAGAAGAGAACAATCTCGTAAATGCCGGATACCAATTGCAAGAGAAAGGCATTATTGTCCCTCGATTTGAAATTATAAAATTTGATTTATCTCCTGAAGATTTACAAAAAATATTTAGTGAAAAAGATGAAACACAGAAAAAGGATAAAAAACAGCAAAATGAAGACATTGATGAAAATAATAAATAAACTAAA
>CAVEOW010000246.1:0-2948 GCA_963617295.1 bacterium
GTAACAAATGTTATATTGCATAAAAGTTAATAAGTCCCAATCTTACTCTAATTGTACAATAAATTTATTATTTAACAATTTAATTAACCAATTCTTTACACATTGCAAACTCTTTGATTATTTGTTGAAAAATTATGTTGATAGTAAAATAATATTAAAGTTTTGTTAGAGAATGCCGATATAAAAACTGAAAATAGAGAGTAAGTAAAAGTGGAAACAATAGAAGATATAGATTTAAAAAAAGTCGGTCTTGAACTTATGTTTCTGACTCCGGAAAAATGTTTACGTCCGGAGGGAATTACTGCTGTTGAATTATCTAAAGTTCTTGATATGCCGTTAGATGTTGTAAAAAAGAAGTTGAGAATTTTACTTGATAAAGAAATTATCCGTGTTTACGGAATTAATCCTAAACTTTGGAAATTTGACGAATATAAATTCCAAAAAATGAACGAAGAAGACGATGTATATAAGTTGTTATGCAACTTTGATGATGTTGATTTTGACAGGTATTTTTCATACAATTAGAATTTTTTAATTTAATATACAATAATTTACATTTTGGGAACTCATAAAAAGTTTTTCCGTCAATATTTTTTGTAAAAAGGATGAGGATTTGTTATGAGTAGCCAATACGTTGATATTGTTTCTTCTTATGAAGATATTGATGTTTGTGAACAAGAAAATAATGAAGAATTAAAGACTTTCAATAATGTAGTTTTTAAAGATGACATTTTGCAGATGTATTTGAAAGACATCGGGAAAATAAAACTGCTTAAAAAAATGCAAGAGCAAGAACTTGGGCAAATTATATTGAGTGAGGATAAAGAAAAATCGCTTGAAGCCAGAAAAAAACTTATACAATCAAATTTAAGATTGGTTGTAAGTATTGCAAAAAAGTACACAGGGCAAGGCGTATTGTTTATGGACTTGGTGCAAGAAGGTTCTTTGGGGCTTATAAAAGCAGCAAACAGGTTTGATTATTCAAAAGGATTTAAGTTCTCAACTTATGCAACTTGGTGGATAAGACAAACAATTGCAAGGGCAGTTGCTAATAATTCAAAAGTTATAAGAGTTCCTGTTCACATGATTGACAAAATAAGGCTTGTAAAAAAAGCTATATTTGAAATTAACTACTTTACGGGGAAAGACGCAACTGCAGAAGAAATCTCGAAGAAATTAAATATGCCTATAAAACAAGTTGAAAGTGTTTTAAATACTATAAAACTTGAACCGATAAGTCTTGATACCCCCGTAGCTGATAATCTGTCTTTGGAAGATTATATTTCTGACGAGCAAACACGTTCTCCAGAAAATGAAGTTAAAAATATTATGCTTAAAGAAGACATTGAATTAATGCTGAAAACGTTAACTGCAAAAGAGCAAAAAATAATAATTAACAGATTTGGAATTGACGGTTCAAAACCAAAAACATTAGAACAATTAGGGAAAGAAATGGGCTTTTCAAAAGAAAGAATCAGGCAGATAGAAGCAATAGCACTCAGAAAACTAAGAGGACTAAAAAATGTTGAAAGACTAAAAGACTATTTGAGTTGAGGGTTATCTTCCAAAATATACTAAATGAATTATTGAAGACGATAGAAAACTCCTGTATATTTGTAGTTAATACGGGAGATTTTTATATGGAATTTGAATTTAATTTATCACTTGAAGAACTTGAAAAAAGAACGAATAAGGATTATTTAATCAGAAAACCTCTATTAAAAGAGGATTCTGCAGAATACGCACAATTAGCGGAAGGAGATAAAACAGCTCTTATTCATTTGGTAAAAGCGGCGAACTATGCAAATACGGTTTATATGAAACAAGATAATGAAATGAATTTGCCGTTTTTGAAATTTCTAAATGAAGAAATAGCTAAAGGAAACAAACAGGCTAAACTGACAAAAATATTATTTGACGCTCAACTTGGCATTATCGGTATTGATTCGGAATCAAAAAAAGTTGTATTAATGAAAGGTGCTAAAGAGCTTGACGGTAAAGCATTTTATCCTGATGATTTATCAAAAGAAGAATTGCACTCAATAATTAAATCAATGATTGAAAACGGAGAACAAGAAGAAGTTTCTAAGATTTTAAATCAAAGAACAATTGTTGTTCGTGACGGAAACAAACTAAAAGGTATTGATTATACACAAGCATTTAAAGAAGAATTTGAAAATATTGCAAATGAACTCGAAGAAGCTGCAAAAACATCTACAAATTCTGATTTTAACGAATATTTAAAATTACAAGCTAAAGCACTAAGAGAAAATGACCCGATGCTTGATGCCGTTGCAGACAAAAAATGGGCAACTCTTCAAGATACTCCGCTTGAATTTACAATATCAAGAGAACAATATGCCGATTTACTTACAGGCAGCGTAATGGAAGATAAAGAGTTAAATGAATTGCTTGAAAATAATAACATAACACCTGTTTCTAAAGACTCTATCGGAATTAGAGTAGGTATCGTAAACAAAAAAGGGACGGAAGACATACTAAAAGTTAAAAACTACCTGCCGTTAATGGCTGAAAATATGCCTTTAAAAGAAAAATATGAACAAAATATTTCATCAGAAGAGGACAATCTTCAAACCATGGTAGATGTTGATATTGTTTCGCTAAGAGGGGATGAAGGCTCATATCGAGGCGGAATTACAATTGCACAAAACCTTCCGAACAATGACAAATTATCCTTAACTATAGGCGGTGGCAGAAGAAATGTTTACCACAGACAAATAAGAACAAGTCAATCTCTCGAAGCTCTTGAAAGAAGAAAGAAACGTTTAAATGCAACACTTAACCCTGATTTACATAAATACTATAATCCGGAAGCAGACCACCGGTTTACAATCGGGCATGAAAATGTCCACTCATTAGGACCAAAATCAGGAACGGAAGCTCTTGGGAAATATAAAAATATTATAGAAGAAAACAAAGCTGATATG
>CAVEOW010000247.1:0-2945 GCA_963617295.1 bacterium
TGTTATAAGGATAAAATCCTCATCAGATAATTGCCCAAGATAATCACCTTGTTCAACAGAGGATTTTATAATTGCGGAATAAGTTTGAAGTAATTTATCTGCTGCAAGTTCACCGTATATATTACGATAAAAGTCTAAATTGTCGATATCAATAAGCATTACAGCCCATTCTTTATCGGTTTTCAAAATACGTTTTATCATTTTATACGATATTTTTGAGTTAAAAAGCATTGTTTTTTCGGAAAAACAATTTTCAAAATTTCTTCTTAAATGGGCAATAATTCTGGCTTTAAATTCTTCCGAATTAATAGGTTCTGATAAGAAATCATCTGCACCTGCGTCAAGAACATCAATTTTATCTTGAATATGGTTAGACTTTGATACAACAACAATAGCAGGACGTGTATTACATGTTAGAACTCTAATTTGTCCTAAGGCTTTCTTTAAGTCAAAATCTAAACTATCGGAAACCAATATTAAATCAGGCTCAAATGCTTCCATTATTCCCAATGCCTCAACAAAATCAGAAGCCGTAAAAACCGTTATATCACTGTTTTCTAAAATTCTTTTATATTTTGTTGATTGTTCTTTTCTTTTATCAATAATTAAAACAACTTTAACAAGCATAAGCCTACTCTTTTATTTTCTTTAAACCGTTATCTTCGATTGTTGCAATTTTAAAGATAATTGTGAACATACTGCCTTTTTCAGAGCTTTGAACACTTATTGTACCGCCCATTTTTTCTACAAGATTTTTTGTAATATAAAGCCCTAAACCGTTACCTTGAATTTTTCTTGTTAATGGAGAATCAACTCTTGAAAACTTATTAAAAATTTTATCAATATCCTCAGGTTTTATTCCGATACCCTCATCTTTCATTGATATACTTACATTATTATTTGCATAATCCTGTTTTACATTAATTGTAACAGTTGTATCCTCAGGTGAATACTTTGAGGCATTATCAATTAAGTTTAAAAGTATTTGTTGAAATTTATCCGTATCAACCAATATTTTAGGAAGATTATTGTCATAATTACATATATATTTATGAGTCGGATACTGATTTTTTATTATCTGCACCGTACTATCTATATATGGTTTAACATCAATTGATTTATAAACCATAAGTTCTTTTTCCGATTGCATTTTAGAAACGGTCAAAAGGTTTTCAACAAGTTTTATCAACCTGTTTGACTGGTCTTTTATAATCATAAGAAATTTTTTTCTTTGTTCAGGAGATAGCCTGTCATAAGAAGTCAAAAGTGTATCAGCAAAACCCCGTATGCTTGTTAACGGCGTACGAAGCTCATGGCTCACTGTAGAAATAAAATCCAAGTGAGCTTGCTCTAATTCATCAATTTTTTTTTCTTCTGTATCAACCATAAGTCTATTATATAACCTTTTTCAGAATTGTACACGATAATCAACCGGTTAGATTAGTGCATAAATTTTCAATATAAAATTTTTCATAACAAAATCCTAACAAATTTGGATTAGTCTTAAATTAGGCTGGAAAAGAAAGGGATATATATTATGTTATTAAAGAATACAATTGATAAATTAGGTGATTTTTGTTTTGATAAAAGAGGTTTACAGTTTTTACCTTATATATTTGTTGTTTTACTTGAATTTAAAAGTTTTACGGAAGCAAAAGAATGCGTTCCGTTTGAAATATTATGTTTTGCAATAACGTTTGCAGGAATTTTAATAAGGATATTAACTATTGCTTATGTTCCCGAGGGTACTTCGGGCAGAAACAGGGGTACTCAAATAGCTGAAACCCTTAATACAAAAGGAGCTTATTCCGTTGTAAGAAATCCTCTATATGTCGGTAATTTCTTCATATTTTTAGGAATTACAATGATGACACAAAATCTTACGGTAATAATTTTCAACTCTCTTTTAATGCTTGTTATTTATTCATTAATAGTTCTAAGAGAAGAAAATTTTTTATTAAATAAGTTTGGAGAAACCTATAGAAACTGGTGTGAGAAAGTTAATTGTTTTGTTCCGTCATTCAAAAATTTTGAAAAACCCGAAAGAAAATTCTCTCTGAAAAAGGTAATTAAAAATGAACACGATACATGGTTAACAACCGTAGCTGCATTTATGGGAATTGAAGTACTTAAAGGTTACTTTGAAGTTCATACATTCTTCTTAATTCCGATTTGGACATATATCGGCATTGGAACTCTTATCCTTTGGTTCATCTCAAAAAGAATGAAAAAAGCACAATTACTAAATTAAACAATTATTAAATATTTGTTTTTCAACAAATTTTCGTTTATCTTTGTATATGTATTTTGAGAATGGATATATATGCTTGAATTAGTTTCTTTTATATGCGGTTTCGCAATGATGTCTGTTGAAATAGCAGGTGCAAGGCTTTTAGCTCCTGTTATAGGGTCATCAGTAATAACTTGGTCAGCTTTAATCGGAACAATACTTCTTTTTATGACATTAGGGTATTACTTTAGCGGGAAGTTAGCAGATAAAAAAGTTTCATATAAAATTTTCAGTTTAATAATTTTCATCTCCGCAGTTTGGATTTTGTTAATCAGCATTGGACATAATCCTATACTATACTTTATTGCAGACAAAATATCCTATAATATATATTTTTCTTCCATTACATCTTCCGTTATTTTATTTATGGTACCGTCATTTCTATTTGGAATGTGTACTCCATACATTGTAAAACTTGCAGTGGTTGATAAAAATATAAATCAAGAAAAAATCGCTTCTACAGTAGGAAGAATAGGAGCATTATCAACTTTAGGCTCAATACTCGGGACTTTTTTAACCGGATTTTTTCTGCTCATGTTCTTCGGGTTAACCAAAATTTTCACAATATTAGCAATGGTTCTGATTTTGGTTGCTCTTCTTTTAGCATTCAAAGCGGAAGAAAATAAAAAAATTTTAATATCTGTATGTATTATAT
>CAVEOW010000248.1:0-644 GCA_963617295.1 bacterium
CTCACTTGCTATCGTATTGCATAACATTTATTGCTCGTTCCGCTATGGTTGCAAAACTATAAATTAATTTTAGAATGTCAGTTTGGGCATACTTTGCCTATCAAATAAAGTCCTTGCGACCCTGAAACAGGTTCAGGGCGACATATATTATTGAAAAATATAGTATTTATATTGGAATATGACAAACTACCAAATTTCATGTCATTCTGAAAGATTAGAAAAACGAGCGTTAGCGTAGTTTTTCAATCTATTCAGAATCTCATGTTTTTGAATTAAACAGATGTTAAAAATGATTTTAAACTAAAAACTATTACTTTAACGGAACAGATATTACAAGTTTACTTCCGTCTTTTGTTTTTGAAATATTTGTTATATCTGCATTTTCAGGAAGAATAAAATCTTGAGTAAATGATATATCTTCTTGTTTGTTTTTATCGTTTACTTGTGAATTACCGAAAACAGTCAATTTTCTCTGTGTAACATTATAATTTATCTTGTTTTCATCATTTTGGAACGGTTTCAAACCTACAATTACCTTAAATGCATTATCTTCTATTTCACTTTTTACTTTTATCGGGTTCAAAACAATATCTTTCATTCCAAAGTTATCGTCAAAAAGTTGAGGAGCTTGCATTTCATTCATT
>CAVEOW010000248.1:654-2939 GCA_963617295.1 bacterium
TTCATTAATCGGTCAAAATGCTTCATTTCTTTTTTGTGCATTTTTTCTATATCTTTTATCATTTTTTTATCAAATTGACTGTCTTGAAACGTAACATAATGTCTGAAACTTCTCTCGGCAGCTTGAGAAGCAACAAAATAGACTGCCAAAAAACCGCCAAGGAATGCTGCAATCACCATTGCCAAACATTTTTTCCAACAATGTTTTTTGGCTTCTGTCATTTGTTGATTTTCCGTATTTAATTCCAAATTGTTGTTTTCTTCCATATTGCTCGTCCTTTCTTTTGCAATGTTATATCACTTTAAATCAATAACTGCAACAACTAATCTTTTATGCAATTATTCAAATATTCAATTGTACTTATTTTGTTTTCATATAAAAATTTTAAAAAATATAAATAATTAATATCATGAGATGAAATTGTTATATTTATTTCAAACCCCTCAGAACAAAAAGGTTCATAATCATATATAACATAACTGTTGTACTTACTTTTCCACTCTTTTTTATCAACAAGACAATTGTTTTCCAATGCGGTATCTTCAAGCCATGGAATGATGTCTTTTGAAATATTTTTAAATTCTATTTGACTTCGTTGATTTAATCCGTTTATAAATTTCTCGACTAACATTTTCTATACCCCATAATAATCTGCATACATACTTCCATTCCCAAGGATATATACAGTTTAAATTTATTTTTCATTAAAAAAAATAGACCAATGTATAATATTCAGCTTGAATAATCGGGCTATTTTAAAGTATAACTAATAATAATTCAAATCTTCATTATAATAAAAAACGTTATTATTATTGAGCTTTAGCCCCGATATAAAGAATATATTAAAAAAACAGGATTTGGCATTTTTTGCCTTATAATAAAATCGGAAGTTTTGAGAAATAAAAAGAGGCACAAACAATGACAGCAGTATTAACACCAATAAGCGAATATTTAGATAAGTTAGAAAATGCAGACAACAATGCTAAAAATGCAATTGAAAATGAATTAGTAAGCATTGGTAAAGAAGCAGTTCCTTCTTTAGTTGAATCACTTCAAGTTGTTACAGGCAGAACAAGAGGTATTTTAGCTATGGTTCTTATCAGAATCGGCGAAAGCTCTATTGACTATTTAAAAAAGGCTGCTCAATCAAACAGTGAATTTGAATGGATTGCAAACTACCTTATCACTGAAATCAAAGGCGTTGCTGCTTAATTGATTTAAAATATAATTAAAAAAAGACCTAATTTTTAATTTAGGTCTTTTTTATTGTCTTTATTTGGAAATCCTTAATTAATTATCTTATAGATTAAAGATTTGTATTTTGGTTCTTCCTCTGATATTTCATAAGCAGATAAGATTAAATCTTCAGATTCTTTTATTACATCTTGTTTGTTTGAATATATAACTGCAAGAGTTTCACCCTCTTTAACAGGTTCTGTTGTCTTTTGTGTTAAATATATTCCTGCACTGTAGTCTATTTTATCAGATTTCTTTTCTCTGCCTGCACCAAGAATTTTGCATGCTTTCGCAATTTTTAATGCGTCAATATGGGCAACAAAGCCGTCTTTAGGTGCTTTTACTTCATATTTGATTGAAGCCTGCGGCAATTTTGTATAATCATCAATAATACTGTCATCACCGTTTTGGGTTCTTATAATTTCTCTGAACTTATTAAGAGCTTCTCGGCTTCTTATCAATTCATCAAGATATCTGTAACTCTCTTCTTTTGTTTTGAATTTACCTGTTTTTTCAAACGCTTCATGACAAAGAGTATATGTAATCTCTCTTAAATCAGATTCCATATTGCCTTTTAAAAACTCAATAACTTCTTCAACTTCAACAGCGTTACCGATTGCTCTGCCGAGAGGTTCATCCATTGAACTTATTACGGCAGAAATATTTCTGTCTAATCTTTTGCCAACCTCAACCATAATTTCCGACATTTTTTGAGCTTCCTCAGGAGTCTTTATAAATGCACCTAAGCCATATTTTACGTCTAATATAATATGATTTGCACCTGACGCAATCTTTTTAGATACAACCGAGGAAGAAATCAAAGGAATAATATCAACCGTTGAAGTAACATCACGGAGTGCATAAAGTTTGCCGTCCGCAGGAGCCAAAGACAATGTTTGAGCAGCAATTGCAACTTTATGTTCTTTTACTTCTTCTTTAAATTTATCTATACTTAAATCGGTTCTAAAATTTGGAATAGATTCAAGTTTATCAATTGTACCGCCTGTGTGTCCAAGACCTCTTCCTGATAATTTTGCACTGTATAAGCC
>CAVEOW010000249.1:0-2884 GCA_963617295.1 bacterium
CAGTAACCCTTCACGGACAAATGAAAGGTTTAGACTCCGACAGTATAAACGTGGAAAAAATGAAATTCACGTCAAGCTTTCACGAAGGCGTAATCAACGCACTCGTTACAGAAGGAAATCCACGTGCGACATCATACCTTGAAGCTCACAAAAATGAAATTCTCCCAAACAAATACAACAGTCTCTTAAACGGAGTAAAAAACAATCAGCTCAAGTATGACGCAAGAGAAATGTCAAGAAATATAATCACATCAGCCAAAAGCGAACAAGATGCACTTCTAAAAGCGGAATCAATCGAAGATGTTTATCTTTCTGATGCGGTTGTATCAAACATAAAAAGACATTATTCACAGGAAGAACACTTCAGAGACTTAGAACAAAGAGAAGCTCTGAACGGGTTCTACAACAAAGCCGTTCAAGCCGAACAAGGCGGAACCCCTCTATCCTATGACGATATTCCTGATAACCTTGACCCCGAAGACAAACTCAGTCTGATGAATTATATCAACAAAAACGGTCAACCCGACAGTGACCCGCAAATATGGGAAAGCCTTTATGATATGCAGGTGAACAATGCTCAAGGTTTCGCAAAAGAAGACCTGAACAAATACCGAGGATTTTTGTCAGACGGGGAGTTTAAGCAGTTTACAAAAGCTCAAGAAGAAATCAGAACAGGAAAATTCTACTCAAATATCAAAGATGATAACGAAATGATAAACGCTGCACTCAAAGAGATGAAACTGACATCAGACGGAAAAAAAGCATCCGCATACTCTGAAATCAGGTCAATGGTGCGCGAGTTTGAAGCTCGCAAAGGCAGAACCATAACCGATGATGAATTGATGAGCATAACAAATTCTCTCGGATACAAAGGAGAAGACGGGGTTCAATTGTACAAACAACTTGAACAAGGGATGAAAAAGCGCACCGGATTCATCAAAGACGTCATGAATGATTTTGTGTATTATCAAAATCAACATAACGGTCAACTTCCTCCGAGTGATGAGAAATATAAAATTATCCAAAACAGAGTAAATCAAGAAGTTCAGAAACAAAAGACACAAGCACAGAGAACGATTGAGAACTATTCTTCAAATGCTGCAACAATGAGAAACATTGCCTATACTGTACCGAGACCAAACGAGCAAAAGGTTCTGACATACTTTGCAGACAATCAAATTCCGACAATCGGGAAACAGTTAGGATTAAAACTCACAGTAACAAGCAGATACAGAAATCAAGAAGGTTCACATCACAAAGAGGGCAGAGCAGCTGATGTCTCTATGTCAGAACATAATATAAAAGACAGAATCAGGATTTATGAAAAACTACTCGCGCTTCCTACAATACACGCAATCGGAACTTCTGACCCGAACATACTTGCTCACTTTAACGGAAATAAGAAATTGGTTGACGAAAGACAATACGATAAACAGCACGGTACAAACCATATTAACCACGCTCACATAACCTTGATAAACGCTAATCCCGCAAAACCGACAAATATTGCAAGCAGCAATATATACAGATTTTAGGAATAAGAAGATATGACAGTTGATATTACGCAAGAAGAGATGAATATATTAAACCTCAACGGGATTTCCGCAGAGGATGTAAGAGCTAACGTTGAGTTTTCAAGAGCTAACGGTTTAGATGACAATGCTATCCGTGAGCAGTTTTCTAATACAATAAATGAACTAAAACCACTCACAAAAACCTCTGGCAATGACACAGGAAAGATTCAAGCGTGGAAAGACAAAGGTCCTATAACTCCGTATGAAGCAGCATTAAGAGAAGCAAAAAGCTATAACGGTTTAGCCGAAATATCGCCAGATAAAATTGAGAGAAACAAAAGAGTCAACAACGGCACCGCCTCGTTCATGGATAGAGCCGGAGCTGCAATTGACAGGTATTCTCAATCAATTTCTGAGAATCAAAAAGCATATTACGGGAGTCTGCAAAAGAAATCCGAAAATGAAAACAACCCAAATATCAAAAGGAAAGTGGTCGGCGGAGATGATTTCGGAAATCTAATTTATAGCGAAAAAGATATCTCCAAGCCGATAGGATTCGCCGAAGCTCTTTCCAATACGTTATTCTACGGAACCGGAATTGGTGCCGTTGTTAGCGGAATTGATGCAAAAAAAGAAAGAGAAATCGGTAAAAAAATATCCAATGGAGAAAGTTTAACAGAAGAAGAACAACGTTTTATTAATCAGAAAAACGAAGAGCGACAAGAAAAAGCTGTGAGAGGGTATACCATGGGCGGGAATATCGGTAGTACAGTCGGATACAGCTTAGGGTTTGGTGCCGATTTACTGGCGGGTTCATACGCTTTCAGAGTTCTCGGTTTAGGCGGTATGGGAAGCAACGTTGGTGCTAATACTTATAAAGCAATGCAAGGGGCTGGTGCAAGCAAAAAAGCTTCACTCATTGCGGGTAAAGGTGCAAGAGCAGTAACAAACGCTTTTGGGGAAACAACTCTAACTACAATATTAAACTCTCCTTACAGACTATTTGCAGGCTATCAGGAAAGAATGCTAAACAATGAAATGAAGCTAACTGACAATGGGAACGCAGTATTTTCTATGTCGGAAGAAAAGCCTGCAACAGCACTGTTTAAATCATTGGGCAGTATATATGTGGCTTACCTTACAGAAATTGCAGGCGGAAAATTTTTGTCCACAGCACTGGGAGGTATAAAAAAGGGAGTAAGTTACGCTGCTACACCGTTAATTGAAAATTTATTTGCGAAATATCCCGTTGCAAAAAAATTAGTTGAAAATACCTCAAAGGTATTTGCAAAAAAATATGAAGAGATTAACAAGTTACCAGTGATTGGAAAAAGCGGTGCATGGCTAAAAAATCAGGCACACTTTGATGG
>CAVEOW010000250.1:0-2884 GCA_963617295.1 bacterium
CCATATCTTTATATTTATCAGCAAGAGGTGCATCCATACACTATTTGCTTCCGATTACTTCACCATAAGGTTTACCGGCAGATCTTGAAGAAGCGGCAAGCACAACAACATTAAACCATGGGTGATTTTCAAGCAAGGTCATAAATCTTTGACCAACCATACCTGTGGCACCAACGATGCCGACATTAAATTTTTTCATAAATAATTCTCCTTAGAACTTGTATTATTTATCATTTTGCAATATAATAGACAAAGTGCAATTTGCACAAGATAATTTAGTATATATAATATCACTATTTATATATGAATGTCAATTAATAATTATATATTTTTGGAGAATTATGATGAAAACTTCTGACTTTTATTATGATTTACCGCAGGAACTCATTGCACAAACTCCAATTGAGCCGAGAGATATGTCAAGACTAATGGTTATTGACAAAAATACCGGTGAGGTTGAGCACAAAATCTTCAAGGATTTAACAGATTATTTGAGACCTGGGGATTGTTTAATTCTTAATGATACAAGGGTTATTCCGGCAAGAATATACGGTGTAAAAAAAGAAACAGGAGCCGTTGTAGAATTTTTACTGCTCAAACAAAGCGAAAATAATGTGTGGGAATGCCTTTGTAAACCCGGAAAAAGAGCTAAAATTGGCACGGAGTTTATTTTTGGTGAAGGTATTGTTGAGTGTGAAGTTATTGATATAACCGATGACGGCAACAGAAAAGTTCAATTTAAGTGCGATTCTAAAGAAATCTATAATATATTGGACAAGATTGGTAAAATGCCCCTCCCACCATATATTACGGAAGAACTTAAAAACGGTGAATTATATCAGACTGTTTATTCAAAAGAACTCGGTTCTGCCGCTGCTCCGACTGCCGGATTACATTTTACAAAAGAAATGCTCAAAGAAATTGAAAATAAGGGTATTAAGATTGGATATGTAACGCTTCATGTCGGTCTCGGAACATTCAGACCGGTTAAGGTTGATGATGTTACAAAACATAAGATGCATAGTGAACACTATCATATAAGCAAAGAAACTGCTGATTTGATTAATGATACCAAGGCAAACGGCGGTAGAGTTATTTCGGTGGGTACTACAAGTACAAGAACGCTTGAATCTGTTGCAACTAAACACGGATGTATTTGTGAAGATGAAGATGATACTTCTATTTTTATTTATCCCGGATACGAATTTAAATGTATTGACGGATTGGTTACAAATTTTCATTTGCCGGAAAGCACACTTATTATGCTAATTTCGGCATTTGCAGGATATGATAATGTGATGAACGCATATAAAATTGCCGTTGATAAGAAGTATAGATTTTTCTCATTTGGTGACGCGTGCCTGTTTATTGATACAAAATAAGGAGAAGTTTATGGGATATAAATTGTTAAAGACAGAGGGTAAAGCAAGGCGTGGTGAATTTTCTACTGTTCACGGAACTGTTCAAACTCCATGTTTTATGAATGTTGCAACGGTTGCTGCAATCAAAGGCGGACTTTCAACCGTCGACCTTAAAGAGGTTGGTGCTCAAGTTATGCTTTGCAATACGTATCACCTTCATGTTAGACCTGGAGACGATAAGGTAAAAGCTCTTGGCGGACTTCATAAGTTTACCAATTGGGACAGACCGATTTTAACAGATTCGGGCGGATTTCAAGTCTTTTCACTTGCAAAACTAAATAAAATCACTGAAGAAGGCGTAACATTTAACTCTCATGTAGACGGCAGAAAGATTTTTATGGGACCTGAAGAAAGTATGCAAATTCAATCTAACTTAGGTTCTACAATTGCAATGGCTTTTGATGAATGCGTTGCAAATCCGGCTAAATATGAGTATTCGAAAGAAGCTTGCAGTCGCACTTTAAGATGGCTTGAACGCTGTAAAGCAGAAATGGAAAGACTTAATTCGTTGCCCGATACAATCAATAAACATCAGATGCTTTTCGGTATTAACCAGGGTTGTACTTTTGATGATTTGCGAATTGAACACATGAAAGAAATTGCAAAGCTTAATCTTGACGGCTATGCAATCGGCGGTCTTGCCGTAGGTGAACCCAAAGAGGATATGTACAGAATTATTTCGGCAGTTGAACCGTTTGCACCTGTTGACAAACCGAGGTATCTAATGGGGGTCGGTACTCCCGGCAATATTATTGAAGGTGTTAGTAGGGGAGTTGACTTGTTTGATTGCGTTATGCCTGCGCGTAATGCCCGTCACGGTCAGTTATTTAAAAAAAAAGGAATCATTAATATTAATAATGCAAAGTATATACTTGATTCTAATCCGATAGATGATGAATGTCATTGTCCGACTTGTCAAAATTATTCAAGGGCATATGTCAGACATCTTCTTAAAGCAGGGGAAATGCTCGGTATGCGTCTTGCCGTAATTCACAATCTCTATTTCTATAATAATTTAATGACTGAAATTAGAAATAACATCGAAAACGGCTCGTTTGAGGATTATAAAAATGAATATGTAGACAGATTGGACACAAGAATTTAAAAAAATGGTTGCAATTATTTGACAGATACTATATAATTGTAGTACTTAATGTATTTAGGAGGCAAAAAATGATTTCAGTTTTAATGCAATTAGCATCACAGTCTTCCACTCAGTCGAAGAGTGGTTCAACGTCTTATATTATACTTATGGTTGTTCTTGTTGCCCTTATGTATTTTATGATGATTCGTCCGCAAAAGAAGCGTCAAAAGGAAGAACAGGAAATGCGTTCTTCTCTTGAAATCGGTGATGAAATTATTACAATCGGCGGTATCGTTGGTAGGGTAGTTACTATTAGAGAAGAAGATATAATTATCGAAACAGGTGCCGACAGAAACAAAATGAAAGTTCAGCGTTGGGC
>CAVEOW010000251.1:0-2866 GCA_963617295.1 bacterium
TTCTTTTGCCGTATCAATAGCTTCTTTTATATCTTTTACGCCTGATGTTACGGCACTCAGTTCAATAAAACAACTGTTTGTATGGTTTGCAATTATTCTTGCAAGAGTAGTCTTTCCGCACCCCGGAGGACCCCATAAAATAAGAGAAAATAATCTGTTTGATTTTAATAACCTCATTAAAGGGGAGTTCTCGCCTGTTACGTTGTATTGACCGCAATACTCTTCAATCGTTTTGGGTCTTAATATATCGGCAAGCGGAACTTGCTTATTATTTTCTTTTAAAGAATCAAATAAATCCATTGTAAAAAAATAGCCTTTCTTATATGAATATTTTATCATTAATCTTGGAGTTTTATTATGAATAAAAAATTTTTATTATATATTTTAATATTTGTACTTATTTTAATTTCAGTGTTTTCGTTTAGAGCAAAAAATACGCAAGATAACAGAAAAGAAGTCGTGTTTTGGACGTTGCAATTAAGTTCTTTTGATAAGTACATAAACGGAATAATATCCGAATTTGAAAAAAATAATCCTGAAATAAAAATAAAATGGATTGATGTTCCGTACTCAGAGGGAGAAAAACGAACTCTTGCTGCGGTCTTAACTGATAATCCGCCTGATTTAGTAAACCTTACTCCGGATTTTTCACTTCTTTTGGCTCAAAAAAATGCTCTTTATACTATTGATAACGATAAATTAGCTGATTATGCTCCTGCATTATGTAATTTATTAAAGTATAATGATAAGTACTTCGGAATCCCTTTTTATGCAACGTCTGCAGTAACTCTGTTTAATAAAAGTCTTGTTAAATCTTCCGATTATTCCAATTTGCCGAAAACTTATGATGATTTATTTGATTTTAATAAGTCTTCTGCATATTTAACTATGATTAATTTTAGTGAAAATGATACACTTTTAAAGCTGCTGAATAAATATGGGATAAATACTCCCGAAACAATTAAAAACGACGAAAGTATAAGGTTATTTACCGAATTTAAGAAATTGTATGATACAGGTGTAATTCCAAAAGAAAGCGTTACCCAATCTCATAGAGATTCATTGGAGCAATACATGTCAGGAAAAATTGCATTTCTTGTTACGGGTGCTAACTTCCTCAATATGATTAAAGAAAATGCCCCATCTGTCTATAAAAATACGGTAATATTACCTCAATTAACAGGTTCAACACACTTATATGATTTTTCTTTGATGAATTTTGTTATTCCGAAGAAAGCTCATAATCCGAATGAGGCACTAAAATTTGCACTGTTTTTCACTAATAAAAAAAATCAGCTTGATTTTGCAAAAATGACAACAATATTGCCCGTAAATGAAGAAGCACTAAATGACGAATATTTTCATGAACAAAATAAAAAATTTGAATCCTTAGATGGTTATTTTAACTATATTCAAAACCATAAAGACATTGAAACTCAAGCAAGAATGATTAGTGCGGAACAACTGTTTCATCCGCAACCGCCAATAAAGAATATTAAAAACAAAAAAGAACTTAATACGATATCCTCAAATTATGTGCAGGAAATTTTAATAAATAATAAAGATATTAAAACTTCTCTGGACGAATTTTCTCGTGATTGGCAAAAACTTTAATTGGAAAAAGTAACTGTTTGTTTTAAAATTTAATTATGAAAAATTTATTGAAAATTACAACTCTTGATAAATATGTACTTAAACAAATATTTGAGATATTTGTACTTGGGGTAGTTGTATTTACTTCAATAATTTTTGCTTCCGATACATTCATTTCTTTGATAAAACAAATTTCAATGTACGGTATGCCTTTAAAAATAGCTTTTATGCTTATCTTACTTAACTTGCCTGCGGTAATTGTTATGACAATTCCTATGAGTGTTTTATTTTCAACTGTCATGACCGTAAATAAACTGTGTTTGCAATCTGAAATTACGGCAATGAAAGCATGCGGTATAAGTATAAAAAGAATTTCAAAGCCGATTTTCTCGTTTGCGGTAGTTATGGCTCTTCTTACGTTCTTTATTAATGAAACGGTAGTTCCGATTACTACTTCTCAATCTAAAACTCTCGGATTGTATGCACTTGTTCAAAGAAATATACCTGAGGGAAAGCGTAATTTTACAATAAAAGAACTTAAAAACGGTAACTATTTAAAACGTCTTTTCTATGTTGAAAAATGCGAGGACAAACAGTTTTCTAATGTTTCTATTTTAGATTTATCAGATAATAAGAAAATTCAAATTCTTCAAGCTAAAACAGGCACATCTGTTCTTGAGGGTTGGCAATTTGATAATGCTTCTGTTTATACAATTGCAAAAGAGGGTAAAACTCTTAATACGTCTTGGATTGGTCGTACGGTAGTCGATTTTGGAAGTGATATCCAAAAACAATTGGAAAAGAAAAATGACGGTTCCGATTATAATATTGCCGAATTAATGACTACAATTAATAAAAATAAAAACGAAATGCAAAAAGATGTCTTGGCAAAATATAAAGTTCGTTTTTGGGAAAAAATAGCACTTCCTATTACGACATTTATCTTTGTACTGTTGGGTGTTCCGCTTGCTATTACCCCGCCGAGAGTAAGACATAACAGAGGTTTTTTGTTTAGTATAGCAATTATATTTTGCTATTACATTATAAGAGCGTTTTCAATGTCTTTAGGCTACGATTCTAAAATCCCTGCATTTTTAGCTGCTAATATTCCGAATATTGTTCTTGGTATTGCAGGTTACTTGCTCTATAAACATAAATCGGAAAAAATATAATCAGTTCGTTAAGGAAGTTATACGTTTGTAGTTAACTTCATCTTAAAAGTTAATTCTAAATGAAAAAGAAGCCTTTAATGGCTCCTTTTCTTAATGGTGGG
>CAVEOW010000252.1:0-2858 GCA_963617295.1 bacterium
ATCTTATTTATTTCTCTTGAACGGCTTTTATCACATACCAATACCGCATCTTCCGTTTCAACAACAATTGTATTTTCAACCCCGGAAACGGCAACAAGTTCTTTTGTTGATTGAATGTAAGATTGTTTTACGTTATCCGTAATAACATTTCCTAAAATAACGTTACCATGTTTATCTTTTTTACTGTGGTCATATATAGCCTCAAAAGAGCCGGTATCGTACCAACTTGTTAAAAGTTCAACACAAGCTGTGTTATCTGTTTTTTCAATAACCGCATAATCTATTGAATCTGATTTTAAATGTTCATAATATCTGTATTTTATTTTGTTATTTTCATCAAACATATCTTTTGAAAATTCAAAACAAGCTGACGGAGCATATTTCTCTATTGCCTTTAAAAATACCGGAATTTTAGAAATATAAATACCGCAATTCCAAAAATATTTTCCGCTTTCAATGTATTTTACTGCCGTATCATAATCAGGTTTTTCAGTAAATTTTTCGATTTTGTACCCGTGTTTTAGCTCATCTCCGATTTCAATATAACCAAACCCTGTTTCGGGATACTCGGGTTTTACCCCGATAGCGGTAATATAACCAGCTTTTGCAAGGTTTTTAGCTTTTTCTACCGTTTCAACAAACAATTCTTCGCTTTCAACAACAAAATCTACGGGTAAAAACATAACAATTTCATCACGTTTTCCCTCTAAAAATTTTAAAGCGGAAGCTATCGCCGGAGCGGTATTTTTTGCTATCGGTTCAGATATTACAACAGGCTTTTTACAAACTTCTTTTAATTGAAGTGTTGTATCAGTCAACTGTGCAACATTTGTAACAGTTATAATGTTAGAATCTTTAGCAAGTAAATTTGCTAATTTATAAGCATTCTGAATTAATGTCTTTTTTCCGTACAATTTCAATAAAGACTTAGGTGTTAATGTCCTTGATAAAGGCCACAATCTCTCTCCCGAACCACCTGCCAGTATAACACATTTCATTATTTATCAATTCCTTTTATATAAATATAACATGAAACATCTTTATTTTACCTTTTTATTTACGTTCTATCAAAATGAAAAGATATGTAAAGATAGTTCATCTTTTTAGACTTTTTTTTTCAAAAAAGATATAATATTATCAGTATTTGCATGACAAATCTAAAAGGGGATTTTATGGGTATATCAGTGGTAGAGAAATTGGAAAATAAAGACTTTTCACCAAAAGAAATCAGAGAAATGTTGGGAATAGACAACACTCAAATTCAAGAGTTGTGCCGCATTGCTGATATCAAGTTGAAAAGAAATGAACGTGGTTTAACATACTTCACGAAAGATGATGCAACACGTTTAAAAACTGTTTCCGATAAAGCTAAAAATGCTACTGCAGTTACAGTCCCCAATAAAGGTACAGTATTAAAAGGTACAAACTCTATTACAACAGGTTCTATTGTTCAACTTGTTGACACACTAAAAAATATTGAAAAATCAATTACAAACAGACTTACTGCCGTTTTAGACGAAAAACTTGACGGCATGGATGACGTTGTTATGGAACTTATCAGAGTTAAAACCGAAAATGAAACTATGAGATTTAAAATTAACGAATTAAACAAAGAAAACTACAGATTGAAAAAAGAAGTTAATTCATTCAAAAAAGTTCCGTTTGGATTTTATGCAAAAACTTCATCAGATAACAGTTTGTTTTAAATAAATTCAACAAATTCTATTTGATTAAAATCATTCCAATAAACTTTTAGATTGTTTTCAATATTATGATAAAAAATTTGATTAGAAGATGCACATTTTATTGCATCTTCTATTTTTAAAAGGTTTTTATCTGCCAAATTTTTAATAATGTCGCAAAGCAACATTGAACTGCCTGCAAAGACCCCATCAACATTTACCAGTTTACCGTTCTTATTAAAGATTTTTTGTCCCCCAAATATATGGTACTCTTTGTCTGAATGAGCTAACGGCAGAGCGTCGCTTATTAATAAAACCTTATTTAAAGGTTTTTGCCTAAATGTAATTTTTAATACATCATCACTTACGTGCATTGAGTCAGCAATAATTTCAGTATAAATATCGTCTTTAACAAGAGCTTTTACGGTAGTATTTTCACCTCTATGAGAAAAACTTCCCATTGCATTATATAAATGCGTAACCTGATTTGCATTTGTTAAATCCGCAGAAACAGAGTGTCCTACAGAAATTTTTATATTTTTGTTTTTTAAGTAATTAATAAAATCTCCGTTTTTATCAAATTCAGGTGCAACTGTAATTATTTTTATTATTTCATTTTCAATTTTTTTGAATAATTCAATATTTAAAGGCAAAATATATTTTTTATCATGTATTCCTGACTTTTCGGGGTTTATAAATGGACCTTCAAGATGAATGCCTGCTATTTTTGCCATGTTCCTTTTTTGCTTTTTTTGAGCTGACTTTATAAGTAAAATTCTATCTTTTATAATTTCAATATCATCAGTCATAACAGTCGGGAAGAATGCCCCTACTCCGCAAGTTGTAAGAATTCCGGAACAATGCAGCAATTCTTGCTCACTGCAATTCATAAAATCAATACCAAAAGCACCGTGAATATGTTGTTCTACCAAACCTTGCGATATTATCATTATTACCTCAACGAAGCTATTGCTTCTTTCATATCATTACTTGAAAATACATAACTGCCTGCAACAAGAGCCGTTGCACCTTTTTCTCTGCAATACTTTCCGCTTTCAGCGTTAATTCCGCCGTCAACTTCAATTATTGTATCACTTTTTATCATCGGTTTTAATTCTGCTATTTTATCGGCACAATCACTCATAAAGTTTTGTCCGCCAAACCCGGGTTCAACAG
>CAVEOW010000253.1:0-2852 GCA_963617295.1 bacterium
CCATAAGGTAATATATAATACTCTTTTTGCTTGTTACATCCTGAAGCAGACTTCCGCCTCCCGAGATAAGGCAGGTTGACTTAAAAAGTGAAGTAATAACATCTTTGGGGCAAAAAGTTCTGACACTGTTTACACCTAATTTTTTTGATGTTTTATCGGGATTGGAAGAGAAAACCGTTATTTTATCGATGTTTTTCATTTTTTTTAGGTTTTCAACCAAAATTTTTAAAATGGTTTCATCCCCAAAATTGTCAAACCCGTAATATCCTGATATACAAATTTTATTAGTCATTTTGTCCTTTAAAGATTTTGTAAACTTCTTCTTTTGTCGGTATAGACTTAATTGCACCTACATTTTTTATTTGTAACCCTGCAACAACAGAGCCTAAATTTGCAGCTTTAAATGGGGACATGCCTGAAACAATACCGTGTAATACCCCGCCGTTAAAGGCATCGCCTGCACCTGTATTATTGACAACATCTTCATTTATGAATTTAACGAAATCTATTTTACCTTGATAACCTACAAAATAACCTTTTTCAATTGCTGATTTAACAATTATTGTCGAAATACCTTTATCCCAAAGGTATTTCATTGTATTATCTACAGAATTTGAATCTATTATTACTTTTGAATCATGTTTAACATTTAAAAATAAGATATCAATATTATCCTGAATTTCTTCGAACGCTTCTTTTGCTTCCTCATCAGACCAAATTAGCGAATTAAAATTAGGGTCATAAGCTGTTAATACATTATTTTCTTTAGCGATTGTAAATGCTTTCTTTACGGCTTCTCTTGCTGAAATAGAAAGCGATTGAGTAATACCTGTTGAATAAACCAATGATGAATTTTGAATATATTCAGCCGAAATATCGTCAGGTGATAGCTTTGTTGCGGCAGTCTTTCTTCTGTAGAGAGAAAATTCTTTTTCGCTTGATTCTCCGCTTTGGGATACAATATAAAGCCCGTTAAAACCTTGTACAGGTTTAACTTGGGATATATCAAGCCCCTCATCCTGCCAACTTTCAAGTAAATAATTTTTAAAGCAGTCCATTCCGACTCTTGCAATAAATCCGACTTTAGAACCAAGCCTTAATGTAGTAATAGCGGTAGTTAATGTATCTCCGCCATAGTATTTATCTAAAGTAGGAGCCGTAGTAAGACTTTCTTCTGTAGAAAGTTCAATAAGACTTTCTCCGATTGCTATTATATCTGTTTTTTCACTCATATCCGCTATTCTCAACTGTACTTTAGCAAAAAGATTTAAAATAATCAATAAATTATACTATTCTTAATTCCACATTCCTATTTTGATTAGTTGTAAGATTATTTATCCTTTTTACTACTTTTTTGTAATTTTTCTCCGCCTTATCAAAAGATAAATATTTTTTATAATACCTTTTTGCACCTTTTAAATTGTTTAATTTTTCATAGCAAATACCTAACGCTAAGTATGCTCTATAGTAATCAGGTGCTAACTTTATGATTTTTGCAAATGCTTTTGCACTGTTTAGGTAATCCTCTAAATGCATATATAAAGTTGCTTTTTGGATATATGCCCTAATGTATTCTGGATTAGTTTCTATTATTTTTTGATATATCATTAAAGCCATTTCATCTTCATGAATCATTTCATGAACAAGTGCAAGCTGCATTTGTATATCAAGATTGTTTGGTTCTGCTTTTATTGCTTTCATCAGGTATGGCATACCTTCACATTCATTTCCGTTTAAAATGTTGCAAATTGCCAATTCTCGCTTTATTGCAGTACTTTCGGGAAGATATTGTTCGGCTTTTTTTAATGCACTGATAGCTTTTTCATATAATTCCAAATTTTTATATGAAATAGCAAGACCAAGATAGGAATCGGGGTTAGATCTGTTAATCATAATTGAATGCAGATAATTTTCAACAGATTCTTTGTATTTATTTTTTTTGCGTAACTTTTCCGCTTGCATAAGATACTCTTGTGCAACTGCCATAATATTTTTATTCGACTTTTCGGACGTATTTAAGTTACTACCCAAACCTATATCCCCTTTTATCTTTAATATTTTATGAAATTTAAAGAAAAGGTTGTATAGTCTATGGATTAAATTTTATTGACCTAAAGGTTAATAAATATTTTGATAAATTGTAAATTAAAGACTCATTGTTTAACTTTTTGTGCGGTGAAAATTGGTTATTTCTGATGTTTAAGTATTTTCGTTATTGAAATTATAAAGGAGGGTTTCGTGAACATAGTATCAATAGTGGGTTAAGAGTTTCAGATATTCTTGCACTTGATATTAAAGATGTTAAAGATAAAACTTTTATAGAACTTAGAGAACACAAAACAAACAAATACAAGCAGTTTCCAATCAATGATAAAATCCAAACAGATATAAAAGACTTTATACAGAATAAAAATATTAACGAGCCATTGTTTTTATCTCAAAAAGATAATAGATTAAGCAGAGTTCAGGCATATAAAATATTAAGAAAAGCTGCAAGAGAAGTTGGAATTGAGGGTAATATAGGAACTCACTCTCTACGTAAAACATTTGGTTATCACCATTACAAACAATTCAAGGATATTGCTCTATTACAAAAAATACTTAATCATACTCATTGTTCAGTAACAATGCGATACATTGGTATTGAACAGGATGTAATAAATGAAAGTTACAACAACTTTTTTCTTTAAAAATGACACACAATTTCTATTGTGTTTCGTTGTCTTAAAAGTAGCACAAAAATACTATATTTAAAACGAAACACATATTATATTTTTACAAACTTTTAGTGTTTTTTACTTTCTGTACTCCTTTTTATATCTGTATTTCAACAAAATGACACACAATAGAAA
>CAVEOW010000254.1:0-1574 GCA_963617295.1 bacterium
AATTTAACTTTTTGTAATATTAAAATTAACAATAATTAAGCAAATTCTTTAAAAAAAAATATTTTTATGTAAAGATTATAATAACAGCGTTATGCTGGAAGAGTACTAATTTATGTAGTTAATAATAAAGGAAAACAAAAATGGCAAGACAAGTTCCATTGGAAAGGGTAAGAAACTTTGGTATTGCTGCGCACATCGACGCAGGTAAGACAACAACCACAGAACGTATCCTTTTCTACACAGGTAAAACTCATAAAATCGGTGAAGTACACGATGGTGCTGCAGTAACTGACTTTATGGATCAAGAAAGAGAAAGAGGTATTACAATCCAATCAGCTGCCGTTACAGCTATGTGGAAAAATCACCAATTCAACATTATCGACACCCCCGGGCACGTTGACTTCACAATCGAAGTAGAACGTTCTCTTCGTGTATTAGACGGTGTTGTTGCTGTGTTCTGTGCTGTTGGTGGTGTTCAATCTCAATCAGAAACAGTTTGGCGACAAGCTAACAGATACGAAGTACCGAGAATGGTTTTTGTTAACAAAATGGACAGAACAGGTGCTAACTTCTATCGTGTAGTTGACCAAATTAAAACAAGATTAAATGCTAACGCTGTATCTATCCAATTACCGATTGGTGCTGAAGATAAATTTACAGGTTTAATCAACCTTATGAATATGAAAGCTGAAATCTATACTAACGACTTAGGAACTGATATCAGAGAAGAAGATATTCCTGCTGATATGTTAGAACAAGCTCAAAAATTCAGAGCTGAAATGGTTGAAAAAATTTCAGAAACAGATGATGACTTAATGATGAAATACTTAGAAGGTGAAGAACCCACTATTGACGAACTTAAAGCAGCATTAAGAAAAGCTGTTTGCAACAACCAAATCGTTCCTGTATGTTGCGGTACTGCTTTCAAAAACAAGGGTGTTCAATTATTATTAGACGCTGTTGTTGATTATATGCCTTCTCCGCTTGATGTTAAAGCTATTGAAGGTGAATTGGAAGACGGAACAAAAACAGAAAGACACTCTTCCGAATCTGAACCGTTTGCTGCATTATCTTTCAAAGTTATGACAGACCCTTATGTTGGTCGTTTAACTTTCTTAAGAGTTTACTCAGGTAAATTAACAGCAGGTTCTTATGTTCTTAACTCTACAAACGGTAAAAAAGAACGTATTTCAAGATTAGTTCAAATGTATGCTGATCAAAGAAATGAAATCACGGAAGTATATGCAGGTGATATCTGTGCTGCTGTCGGTTTAAAAGATACAACAACAGGTGATACTCTTTGTGATGAAAATGCTCCAATTATCTTAGAAAAAATGGAATTCCCTGATCCGGTTATTTCAGTTGCTATTGAACCAAAAACAAAAGCTGACCAAGATAAAATGGGTATTGCACTTCAAAAACTTGCTGAAGAAGATCCATCTTTCAGAGTTAAATCTGATACAGAAACAGGACAAACAATTATTTCAGGTATGGGTGAACTTCACTTGGATATCATTGTTGACCGTTTATTAAGAGAATTCAAAGTTGACGCTAATGTTGGTAAACCTCAAGTT
>CAVEOW010000254.1:1584-2845 GCA_963617295.1 bacterium
TGAAACAATTCTGGAAACGCTGATCAAGATTCTAAATTCATTCGTCAATCAGGTGGTAAAGGTCAATATGGTCACGTTAAAATCAGAATTTCTCCTGCCGGTGAAAACGAAGGTTTTGTATTCGAAAACAAAATCGTCGGTGGTGCTATTCCGAAAGAATACATCGAACCTGCAAGAAAAGGTATGGAAGAAGCTCTTGAAGGCGGTATCTTAGCAGGATATCCTATGATAGATGTTAAAGTTGAACTTTATGATGGTTCTTACCACGAAGTTGACTCTTCAGAAATGGCATTCAAAATTGCCGGTTCTATGGCTATCAAAGACGGTTGTAAGAAAGCAAGACCTTGTATCTTAGAACCTATGATGAAAGTTGAAATTGAAATTCCTGATGAATATACGGGTGCTATTATCGGTGATATTTCAAGACGTCGTGGACGTATTGAAGGTCAAGAACCTTTAGGCAATACAGGTAACGTAATTGTTAGAGCTACTGTTCCGTTAGGAAACATGTTCGGTTATGCTACTGATTTGAGATCTAATACTCAAGGTAGAGGTACATTCTCTATGGAATTCTTGAAATATGAACAAGTTCCTACAAACGTTCAAGAAGAAATTATTTCAAAATCAGGTGCAAACGCATAGTTCTGATAGTAAGAATAATTACGAAAAGAGCAGGTTTTATGCCTGCTCTTTTTATGTCCAAATTTTTTTAGTTTAGTAACCATGATTTATAGTTACAAGTCGGATAATGACACCAGGAAGATTCAGTCGTAACATCTTCTTGTATATAAGGAATAACTCTGAGTGGGATACCCGGGTTGTTGCAGGTTGTTGAGTTTATCATATATGAACATATTCGCCGCCCGTTTTCACCTGCAAAGGTAAAAACCCAACGGTCTTTCCCAAAACGATTTGGTGCTTTATCTCCATTGATATCAACCATGAATATATTTTCAGACTCGGAAAAAAGAACCCATGCACGTCCTGATATATCTATAAATCCAGAATTTGATTTTATCGGGTATCCTTTTTCTTCATCTCCGCCGACCCCTGAACAAGCATCATTGCAAACTCTGTCTGCATCAACCCGGCAATCAAAAACGTTGTTATCTTCACAAACCTTTAGTACTCCAAATTTGTTCTTTAGAATATTCCATTCTTCTTTTGTAGCATTGTAGTCCCACTTTAAATTTCTATATGGAAACTCTCCAAATGCGACACCTTCTGCTGCAGCTTGAGATAAGTCGGAAAATGCTTTTTT
>CAVEOW010000255.1:0-2844 GCA_963617295.1 bacterium
TTCTTGTATTTGTTCTTTATCAAACTATTTTGATTTTTGTTCGATTACAGCTTGAGCCGCAGCCAATCTTGCTTGAGGAACTCTGAACGGAGAACATGAAACATAATTCAAGCCGATTTTGTGGCAGAATTTAACACTATCAGGATCCCCTCCGTGTTCACCACAAACACCTCCGACTAATGACGAATTTACTTTGTGTCCTTTTTCCATAGACATTTCTATTAATTGACCGACACCTTTAGTATCCAATGTTACGAACGGGTTGAACGGTAATATTTTTTGTTCAACATAGTTCTTTAAGAATTTACCTTCAGCATCATCTCTTGAATAACCGAATGTCATTTGAGTTAAGTCGTTTGTTCCGAATGAGAAGAATTCTGCATATTCTGCAATTTCATCAGCCGTTAATGCAGCACGAGGAATTTCAATCATTGTACCGAATTTATAATCAACTTTAATTCCTTTTTCAGCCATTACTTGGTCTGCAACCTTAACTAAAGTTTCTTTTGCAACTTTAAGTTCGTTTACGTGACCGATTAACGGAATCATAACCCAAGGTTTAACATTGCGACCTTCTTTTTTCAAATCACAGCATGCTTCAAAGATTGCTCTTACTTGCATTTCATTGATTTCAGGATATGTTAGCCCTAAACGGCATCCTCTCAAGCCCATCATCGGGTTAGATTCAGATAAACCTTCGACTATTTCAAGCATTTTAGCGTCTTCGCTATAGTCTTGTTTTAACGCTTTCTTTGTTGCTACTGATTCGATTAATTCAACCTTAGACGGTAAGAATTCGTGCAACGGCGGGTCAAGCAATCTTACCGTAAGCGGTTTATCGCCTAATGCTTTAAACATTGCATAGAAGTCAGAATATTGCATTGGTAATAAGTGTTCCAAAGCGTCTTTTCTTGCTTCCTGTGTGCCCGCAATAATCATTTTTTGTACCCAAGGAAGTCTGTCAGGATCCATGAACATGTGTTCAGTTCTGCAAAGACCGACACCTTCAGCACCGAATTTTAAAGCATTTTCAATATCTTTTGGGGTATCAGCGTTAGCTTCAACTTTTAATTGTTTAATTTCATCTACCCAACCGAAGAATTTTTCGAAGTCGCTATCTATACATGCTTCAACAAGTTCGACTGCACCTTCCATAACTTCACCTGTTCCGCCATCCAATGAAATAATATCATCTTTGTGGAATACAGTTCCGTCAGCACAAGTAATAGTTTCTTTTTCGAGGTTGATAGATAAGTCTTCACAACCTGAAACACAAGGTTTTCCCATACCTTTTGCAACTACTGCTGCGTGAGATGTAGCACCACCTCTTAATGTTAATACACCTTGAGAAACAGCCATGCCGTGAATATCATCAGGGCAAGTTTCAATTCTTACCAAAATAACTTTTTCACCTTTAGCTCCTCTTTCAGCAGCTTCTTCCGTATCAAATACGATTTTACCTACTGCAGCACCCGGAGATGCATTTACACCTTTTGATACTTTGTGAGCATGTTTAACTGCTGCAGGGTTAAAGCACGGAAGCAATACTTGATATACAGAATAAGGATCAACTAATTTGATTGCTTGTTCTTTTGTTACGATACCCTCTTCATACATATCTACGGCAATTTTAATTGCAGCTTTTGCAGTTCTTTTACCGTTTCTTGTTTGAAGAATCCATAATTTACCTCTTTCGATAGTAAATTCCATATCTTGAACATCGTGATATCCGTTTTCCAATTGTTTAGCAATAGCAACGTATTGTTTATACAATTCAGGCATATCTGTTTCAAGTTCTGCAATTTGTTTAGGAGTTCTGATACCTGCTACAACGTCTTCACCTTGTGCATTTACCAAATATTCACCATAGAATTTATTTTCACCTGTTGCAGGGTTTCTTGTGAATGAAACACCTGTTGCACAGTCATTACCCATATTTCCGAATACCATTGTTTGAACGTTAACGGCAGTTCCGAAGTTATGGTCAATTTTATTCATGTTTCTGTAAGCTACTGCACGAGGAATATTCCAAGAACGGAATACAGCTTCAATAGCTTCTTGAAGTTGGATAAACGGATCTTGCGGGAATTCTTTACCCGTAACTTCTTTAATTACATTTTTATATATAGGAATTAATGATTTCCAACCGTCTGCAGAAATTTCAGTATCAGATTTAACGCCTTCTCTTGCTTTAACTTTTTCAACTTCAGATTCAAAATATTTTTGTCTGTCCATTTCCCATGCTACAGAACCAAACATTGTTAAGAAACGACGGTAGCTGTCATAGCAGAAACGAGGGTTATTTGTTAATTTAACCATTGCTTCAACTGTTTCATCATTTAAACCTAAGTTTAAAATTGTTTCCATCATACCCGGCATAGAAACTCTTGCACCTGAACGAACTGAAACTAACAACGGGTTAGTTTTATCTCCGAATTTCTTTCCTGCAATTTTTTCTACTTCAGCTAATTTGGTTTTTACTTCATCCATTAAGCCGTCAGGCATTTTATTACCATGATTGATATAATCCATACATGTTTCTGTTGTAATTGTTAATCCCGGTGGTACAGGCAAGCCTAAATTAGTCATTTCTGCTAAGTTAGCCCCTTTTCCTCCAAGGAGATTTCTCATTGAAGCGTTACCTTCTTTGAATAACCACACTCTTTTTTCTGTCATTCTTTTCTCCTAACTAATCATTTATTTGATAATCTGTATCACTTTATCATTTTAATATTTTTGCCAAATTTAAAGATTACAATTGGCTATAATAAGGTATCATAAACACAAGCCAAACTCAACCTAAAACATACCTCCTTTAAGATAGTGTTCTGCACAATATAAGCC
>CAVEOW010000256.1:0-2842 GCA_963617295.1 bacterium
ATATTTAAGGCAATGTCTTGATAGCATAATTAATCAGACTTTAAAAGATATCGAAATTGTTTGTGTTGATGACAAATCTCCGGATGGGTCTTCTAATATATTGAAAGAATATGCACTAAGAGATAATCGAATAAAAATTATAAAAAATGAAGAAAATAAAGGAACGGGATATTCCAGAAATATTGCAATTTCTCAAGCTACAGGTGATTATATAATGCTGCTTGATTCAGATGATTGGTATGAAGAATATACTTGTGAGAAAGCCTATAATCAAATAAGCCAAAATGATGATGATATTGTTTTCTTTAATTTCATAAAAGTTTTTGAGTTTAATAATTCTTATCTGATATGCAATTATACAAATAAAATGTACGAATGTTACGGAAATAATTCCATAAATTTCAGTCAGATAGATAAAAGTTTAAATTTTTTCGGGTCTTTTCATTGGGCTGCAATTTATAAAAAAGAATTTTTGATAAAAAATAGTGTAAAATATACGGATTCTATCAGTTATGAAGACATCCCGTTCAGAATAAAATCAACTGTAAATGCTGATAAAATATCAGTAATGAATGATTATTTATATAATTATCGTATCACTCAAAAACAAACCAAAACAAGAGAATTAACGTGTATTGATGATACATTTAATAATATTATTTTAGGACTTAATTATGTGCTTGAGTCTAAATATAAGGATTATTTCTTACCTTTATATATTGCAGGTTATTCTCGAAAGATTGTAGGCAAACTAAAATTGTTAAGGCTTGATAATTCAAAAGAATTTCAACATAAATGCTTTAATATGGTAAAAGATACCTTGAAATTGTTTAGTAAATACTACGATTTGACAACTTTGAAACACAAGAAGAACTATAAAGTTAAAGCATTATTAAAAGCAAATTCAATTTTTCAATATAAGGTTTATTATTGTTTATATAAGTTACATTTGTTGAAATAAAGAAAAGAGAGAACATTGAAAAATTTAATATACAACAAACTTTTCTATAATATTGTAAAGCTGTTAAAAGGGGAGAAAGCTGCTGCCAGATTTTTCTTGAAAAGATATTTGTATGTTTCAAATTTGGTTGAATATGTTGATACATCAAATAATCCTATTTCTGATAAGGTTTTTACTTGCTGGTTGCAAGATGATATTCCTGACTTGGTTCAACTATGTATTCGCAGTATTAAAAAGATTTATCCTAATTTAATACTTATAAGTGAAAAGAATGTAGATGAATATATTTCTATCCCTGATTATATATGGGGAAAATATAGAAAGGGCATAATTCCTCCTGCAAAATTTGCAAATTATATAAGAGTCGCTTTGCTTTCTAAGTTTGGCGGTATGTGGATTGATTCAACATCATTTTTAACATCACCTGTTCCCAAATACATATTAAAATCCGATTTGTTTTTCTTTAGAAATTTTTCTTTTAAGTATGACGATGACCCTAATCAAATAATTCCGAGAGCTATATTCAGCAGTTTCTCAAACTATTTTATTTGTTCAAAACAAAATAATTACGTAATGCGATTAATGAAACAATTTTTTGAAGAGTATTGGCGGGAAAATGATTTTGTCTGTACTTATTTCTTTTTTCACACTTATCTTATGTTGTTAAAAAAGTATAATAAGAATGTCGATAAAGCCTTTAATGTTATGCCTTTAGGTTCGGTTCAAGCGACGAAATTAATGCAGCAAGTTTTGTATGATAATTATGACAGTGATTTATATGATTGGTTAAAATCTTCAACATTTTTACATAAGTTGACTTACAAATCCCATGATACAAAGAATATAAATCCTGATAATTTTTATAGGTACTTAGAAAAGACTGTTTGAAAATGAGTATTTATAAATCAAATTTCAATATTATATTTTTTAAATTTTTAAAAATATTCGTTAATGATAAAACCGCAGCACGAATATATATGAAAAAGTATCTTAAAATGCTTAACGGTATTGGATTTATTGATACTTCAAAAGATGAACCAAGTGATTATAAATGGACACTGTGGTATCAAGATGAAATGCCTGAAATTGTAAGGGCTTGTATTGATAGTATAAAGAAATTCTATCCGGATTTAATAGTTTTGAACGAACATAATATTAGCGATTATATAGAAATTCCGAATTATATTATGGAAAAACATAAATGCGGAATAATTTCTTATGCCCAGTTATCCGATTATATAAGAAGTTGTTTACTTGTAAAATATGGCGGAGTTTGGTTTGATTCAACATTGTATATGACGCAGCCTATCCCAAAGTGTATTAAAAATTCTGACTTATTTATGTTTAGGTATATGAACCTTAGTTTCCCTAAAAATAAGTTTGGAAAAGTTATGGTAAATACTTTTTTTAGATCCATAGCAAGTTTTTTTATTGTTTAAAAAAAAATAATTATGTAATGAAAGTTATGAAAAACTTTATGGAGTTATATTGGCAGGATAATAACTTTTTATGCCATTATTTTATGTGGCATTATTTCATTTTGTTGCTGGTTAAATATGATAAAAACGTAAAAGATATCTTTAATAATATGTATCTTGGTTTAGCACCTGTGCTATTTGTATTGCAAACGGTTATGTATCAAGAGTATGACGAAGAATATTTTAACTGGTTAAAAAAATCAAGTTTTATACATAAATTGACATATAAAAATAATGAAGAGTCGGATGTAAATCCAAACAGTTATTTGAAAAAGTTGATAAGTATGTCTCAAAACTAACTTCAAATATTTCGGTGTAGAAAATCGCGAAACGTGAAACTTGCGAGGGAAAGAAAAAATTTCGGAACGACAAGATTTGCTTAAAAAACAAGGCGAAAAATGAG
>CAVEOW010000257.1:0-2827 GCA_963617295.1 bacterium
CAATATAATCTGTTTATCTGTTGCAAAAATAATTGCATTGGTTTTTTCACATTTACAGGTAATTGTTTCACGGTTAACTCCGCAGTCAAAGCCTAATGATAGGCACAATTGCTTTAAAATATTTGCTTCATAAGGTTTTAGGTTGTATATTTTATAGCATTGTCCCGTATATTTTTTTGAGGCTTCATCAATATAAACGGACTCAAATCCAACCGAATTTAATTCTTCTTTTATATTATTTTTGACTGTTTTTACAAATATGCTTTCCATATTGTGATTATAGCATGTAATTTATACTTTTCGTTTAAATACAACCATTGTTTCTATGTGGTATGTGTTAGGGAACATATCAAAAGGAGTAACCGTGACAGGTTCAAAGCCAAGTTCATTGAGCTTTTTCATATCCCTTGCAAGTGTTGAAATGTTGCAGCTTACATAAATAATATAGCTTTCTGTCAATTTAACCAAATTATTCAGAGCTTCTTCACTGCAACCTTTTCTCGGCGGATCAATCAAACTTACATCAAATTTTGTTCCGTTTGAAATTAATTTTTCAAAATTAATGGATGCATCACCTGTCATTATTTCAAGGTTTGTAACGTTATTCAGCTTCTTATTGTATTTCGCATTTTGTGTTGCCTGCTCAATTTCTTCTATGCTTATTACCTTTTTTGCTACAGGACTTAACCAAATTCCAAAACTTGAAACTCCTGAATATGCGTCTAAAACAGTAGGTTTATCTTTAAAGGTTTCTTCAATAAACTTTTTTGTTTCATTAAAAATAAGCTCGGCACAATATGGATTTACTTGGAAAAAACTGTTAGCACTGACTTTATATTGATTGCCCGAAAGATTTTCAATATAGTAGTCCTCGCCTGTTATTTTTGTTGTTTCACTTCCCATTATTACATTCGATTTTTTAGTATTAAAATTAGCACAAACTCCTACAATCTCCGTAAAATTTGAGGCTGTAATTTCTGCCAGTTTTTTTATTTCATTAGTAATTTTATTTGAATTTATTACAAAAATAACTAATACAGATTTAAAATCTGATGATTCACGAAATATAATATGCCTTAATAATCCCTTATGCGATTTTTCGTCGTATGCAGCTACATTTAGTTTTTGAGCTTCAACTCTGATGAATTCAAGTATTTCGCTAATGCGTTTATCCTGCATTGGGCAATATTTTATATTAATAAGTTCGTGTGAATTTTTCTTGTAATATCCTGCTAAAATTCTTTTAGAAACCTTTGTTTGACTGACAGGGTATTGAATTTTACATCTGTATTCGGTTGTTTTAGGTGATTTAACAGTTTGATTAACAGATAGCTCCATTCCTGCAATGTGCTTTATTGTTTCATGGACAATATTTTGTTTTTCAATAAGCTGCCTGTCATATTTAATATATTGCCAGTTACAACTTCCGCAAACATTATGCATTGAGCATAGAGGGGTAACTCTGTATTCTGACGGGTTTATAATTTCAACTATACTTGCAATTGCATAGTTTTTGTTAATTTTTTCGATTTTTACCTTTAAAACATCATCAGTACAGGCATTTTCAATAAAAATCGGAAAATTTTCTCCTCTTGCCAGTGCTTTACCCTCATAAAGCATTTTTTCAATTTTTACTTCTAAAATATCATTAATTTGCATAATTTGTAATTCTATCCGAAACGGAATTTATTGCATCTGACCAATCGTCAGTCTTATTTTGTTTAAAAATTCTTACACTATTATACCACGGGGTAGTTTTATCATCATTAAACCAACGCCACTCTGCCGTGTGAGGAAGAAGCAAACATGTTTTTAATCCTATTGCTCCTGCTGCGTGAACAATAGAAGAATCAATCGTAACAAGTAAATCTATGCATTTTAAAAGAGCTGCCGTATCAGAGTAATCATTTATGTATTTTGATAAAGATATCATTGAGATGTTATTTTTATTAACAAATGAATAAAAAGTTGCATTTGTATTAGATAAAAGCGGTTCAAGTTCGTTAATTGAAATGGAACGATTTTTATAAATTTTTTTATTGCCTTGGTTAAAAATTCCAACTTTGATTTTATCCGTTTTAAATTCATCAAGCAGCTTAAACTTTTGAACTTTTTCTTCATCAACCGTTAAATAACCGCCGCTAAACGGGATTTTAGAAAAATCAGAGGATAATACCCACCCGAGATTCATAAGCGGTAAAACAACGTCGTACTCAGGTTTGTCTTCAGATTTTGAAATTATATTAATATCTTTATAATTGTTTTTTAGCAGAGAAACAACTTCATTATCGGTTTGCAAAGTAATATTTTTTGAAATTTTTTCTAAGAGAGGAATATATCTGGCATACATAATTGTATCCCCAAGTCCGCAATCAGAGTACAGTAAAATATTTTTGTCGTTTAAGTCTGTATCTTTTGACCAAACTTTATCCGAAAATTGCTCTTTGAATTTTGTGTCTTCTGAGCGTAAAGAGTATAATTGCATACCTTTTTCAAACTGTTTTTCTTTCAAATACATCATTCCGAGGCTAATTTTTGCCTGATTAGAGCATTCAGGCATTGAAACAATTGCTTCCAGTATTTTTTTTGAATTTTCATAATCATCTAAATACTTTAATGCTGTTGATTTACCGTGCAAATAATTAAGATTGTGAGGTGATAAATCAAGTGCCTTATTGTAATTTATGAGTGCTTCATTATATTTTTTTATATCCATATAATTTATTGCAAGTTGATTGTAAATTTCAGGATTATTTTTTTGGGTTTCTAATAGTTTATTCAGTAAATCAATACTTTTGTTATTTTCAAATTTTTCTCTGTATATTTG
>CAVEOW010000258.1:0-2823 GCA_963617295.1 bacterium
TAAAGGCTTTTACTCTTAGCGAGGTTTTAATTACCCTCGTTATTATTGGTGTTATTGCAGCAATTACGGTTCCTAATTTAATTGCAAACAGCAGAAAAGAAGAAACAACCGCACGTTTAAAAAAATTCTACTCTACTTTAGAACAAGTTACATACAAAGCTAAAGCAGACGGTAATGACTGGGAGTATTGGGCAGAAGAAGCTGCCGAACCTGTTGATTCTACACCTGATACAGCAAAAGAGTTTTCAGAAAAATATTTGCTGCCGTATTTGGTCTATCACAATTACAAAATTACAGATAATCAAGTAATTATATATTTGAATGACGGCTCAAATTTTCGTGTAAAAAAAGGAACGTGTATAGACTTTTCTTTTGATGTTAATGGAGCAAAAAAGCCTAATACTGCAGGTCGAGATATATTTACATTTGTCTATTGTCCAAAATCAACAAATAATTTCACAACGGCTAAAATAATTCCGTATCACGTTAAAAGGGTAGATACCAGAGAAAAAGCACTTGACTCTTGTAAAAACGACAGTCCGTACACTTGTGCTACACTCTTATTATTTGACGGATGGGAATTTAAAGACGATTACCCTTATTCAATATAGAATTTTTTTTAATAAATAATAAACGCAAAATATATTTTTATGCGTTTTTAAGGTGATATAGAAAGAAATTCTTATGAAAATATCACCAAATTATTTTGCATATAATAAATTACAAAAAACAAATTCAAACTCCGATACATTTAATCGTCATACAATTTCCTCTAACTATATGGGTTTATCTTTAAATCAAGCCAATGCACTCAAAGTACAGGCCTTATATTCTCAAAGTTTCGGTAAAAAAGAAAATTATCCCGTTTATGCCATTGATATAGACGGAAATGCAACAAAATTTGACAGCCGAAAAGATATATCAGATAAACTCGGAATAAAAGGTAATGCTATATCTAATTGTCTTAACGGACATTTAAAAAAAACTGATAATTATGTATTTGTAAAAGCTACAGATATAGAAGTTCAAAATGATGACGGAACTGTCAGTTTAAAACCTGACGTTTTAAAAGAATTTAGAGAAATTCTCAGAACTCAAATTTATGCAATTGATGCAGATGGAAACATTCTGAAATTTAACTCAAGAAAAGAAGCAGAAGATAAATTAAACCTTGACGGACCATCAATTACTCACTGCTTAAACGGGGCAGTAAATAAAGTAGGTAATTACACATTTGTAAGAGCTAAAGACATCGAAAAGGAAGATGAAAACGGCAGATATGCAGTCGATGAGAAAAAGAAATCGGAAATACTTAAGCGTTTTAAAACTGCGGTTTACGTTTTTTCACAAGATGGTAAATTTCAAAAATTTAATTCTCCCAAGCAGGCAGAAGAATCTTATTCCTTAACTCCGGCTACTGTCAGGAAATGTTTATCAAATCCAAAGAAAAAGACCGGACTTGGTTTTGCTTACGCCAAAGCAACAGACGTTGAAAAATATGATGAAAACGGCAACCTCGTTTTAAATCAAGGACTAATTAAAGCAAAAGTTTCTGATTTAAAAAAGCCTAAAATATATGCTATTGATTCAAAAGGAAATTACAGAGTTTTCAAGTCAAGAAAAGAAGCAGCTGAAATTTTAGGTGTTGATGCTCCATCAATAACGCATTGTATAAAAGGCAAGATTTCTCAAACCGGAGGTTATATCTTTGCAAGTGCAAAAGACATTGAAGATATTGACGCTACACCTGATACAATAAATGCAAAGGTAAAAGAAATATTTGAATCAGTCGGTAATAAAAGTAGCGTATATGCTATAAATCCTAAAACAGGAGAAACCGTTATTTATAAAAATGCGAGAGAAGCAGCAATAGAATTAAATTTAGACCCATCAAGCGTATATAAATGTATAAAAGGCGAACAAAAAACAATAGATGGTTTAATTTTTGCACACTGCTACGATTTACAAAAAGTAAACGCAGACGGACAACATGTTTTAGATTTACAAAAGACTGCCCTTTTAATTAAAGAGCGGACAACAAGAAAATCTTAGTATTTTAATTTTACATAAAAAAAACGACCCTTTAAAAAGAGTCGTTTTTCTTAGTTTTAAAAAGTTAATTCATAGCTTTTTCAACTGCTACAGCAACTGCAACAGTTGCACCAACCATCGGGTTGTTACCCATACCGATAACACCCATCATTTCAACGTGAGCCGGAACAGATGAAGAACCTGCGAATTGAGCATCACCGTGCATTCTTCCCATTGTATCAGTCATACCGTATGAAGCAGGACCTGCTGCAACGTTATCAGGGTGAAGTGTTCTTCCTGTACCACCGCCTGATGCTACTGAGAAGTATTTTCTACCGTTTTCCCAGCACCATTTTTTGTATGTACCAGCTACTGGGTGTTGGAATCTTGTTGGGTTTGTTGAGTTACCTGTAATAGAAACGTCAACGCCTTCTTTAATCATAATTGCAACACCTTCGTTAACATCATCAGCACCGTAGCATCTTACTTGTGCTCTTTCACCGTTTGAAAATGCTTTTTCGCTAACGATTTTTAATTCACCTGTTTTGTAATCATATTCAGTTTCAACTGATGTAAAACCGTTGATTCTTGAAATGATGTATGCTGCGTCTTTGCCTAAACCGTTCAAGATAACTCTTAAAGGTTCTTTTCTAACTTTGTTTGCGTTTCTTGCAATACCGATAGCGCCTTCTGCTGCTGCGAATGATTCGTGGCCAGCTAAGAAGCAGAAACATTTTGTTTCTTCTCTTAACAACATAGCGCCTAAGTTACCGTGGCCGATACCTACTTGTC
>CAVEOW010000259.1:0-861 GCA_963617295.1 bacterium
GAAATTAATACCCAACAAGGAATAGCCTGATTAAAGACCCAAAACAATTGAGTTGTCATCGATGAAAATTGGTGAGCCCCCCACCATTCCAAATGAAGAGTAGGTGAATACGGAATATTTAAATCACTAAAAAATAAAAAACCGATTATATCAAGCCCGCTAAAGAAAATAAATATCCATATAGGATATAATCTTTTTTGCTTAAATTGTGCTGTTAGTAAGTAAAAAAACAAAAATACCCCAACTACAGTCCATATAAATTGTAGAGAATATCCCAATTCCGTATATTTAAAAAGTTTTGCAAATATTGCAGACGGAAGCCAAAACCCAATATAGTATGTAAGTATTGAATAATGATTAGATGAAATAATCGGCCACTTTTTATTAATAAGTAATTCAAATAATCCGTTACGAGCATAATGATCATTGTTTTGGTACATGTATCCGCCTATACCCGATAACAGAACCCAAATAATAGAAATTAAAAGAATTGCACCAATTAAATACCATTCTTTTTTTGTATTTGGAACCCATATTTTGGGAGCATTTTTAACTAGAAAATAAGAGCTTATTAATATTGCAAGTGTGGTAATTATTGCGGTAGGAATGTTACACCAAGTGATAAAAAATATCAAATTCGGTATTACTATATATAAGTAGCCTAAAACAACTAATATGCTTGATTTACGTTCCATATCCCCTACCAAAAGTATTAAGTTAATTTTAGTATATAAAAAAACAATATGCAATAAATTTATGTTAAAATGATTATGGAAAGTTAAAGGTGTCAGATGAAGGTTATTATTTTAGCGGGCGGTTTGGGTACACGTTTATCGGAAGAAACTCAATTAATTCCTAAAC
>CAVEOW010000259.1:871-2819 GCA_963617295.1 bacterium
ATTGGGGGAAAACCTATTTTATGGCACATAATGAAAATATACTCTCACTATGGCTTTAACGATTTTATTATACTTTCAGGTTATAAATCTCACGTTATAAAAGATTATTTTGTAAATTATTACAACAGATACTCAGATATAACTGTTGATATGGAGAAAAATACGGTTGAAATTCATAAAACGAGAACCGAGCCTTGGAAAGTTACAATACTCTATACCGGTGAAAATGCAATGACAGGAAGCAGAATAAAAAAAGCTCAAAAATATATAGGAGATGAAAGATTTTTGCTTACTTACGGAGATGGAGTTGCAAATGTTAATATTCCCGAATTGATAAAATGCCATGAAAAATCAGGTAAAATATTAACTCTTACTGCTGTACAACTTGAGGGCAGGTATGGAGCATTGGGAATAAATGAAGATAATACTGTTATCAGCTTCAGAGAAAAACCGAAAGGTGATGAAAGCAGAATAAACGGCGGATATTTTGTTTGCGAAAGTCAAGTTTTTGATTATATACCCGAAAATGATGACAATGTTACATTTGAGGAAATGCCGATTGAAAATATAACAAAAGACAATCAGTTGAATGCTTATAAACACAATGGCTTTTGGCGTTCTATGGACACCTTGCGAGATAAAATTGACCTTACAAAAATGTGGCAATCACAAAATGCTCCGTGGGTTGTTTGGTAAGGTTATTTTATGATAAAAAATATTTATAACGGGAAAAAGATTATTATTACAGGAGCTACAGGTTTTAAAGGAAGCTGGCTTTCATTATGGTTAAAACATTTAGGGGCAAATGTTTTAGGATATTCTCTTGAACCTGACACAAATCCGGCTATGTTTAATGAGTTAAAGCTTGAGCGTGCATTTGATAATGTATATGCAGATATCCTTAATGCAAAAAAATTAGAGGAAATTTTTCAAGATTTTATGCCCGATTTTGTGTTTCATTTGGCAGCTCAACCATTGGTCAGAAAATCATATTCAAAGCCTGTTTTAACATATCAAACAAACGTAATCGGAACGCTAAACGTACTTGAAGCTGCAAGAAAATGCGGAAGCGTTAAAGTTTTTATCAATGTGACAACAGATAAATGCTATAAAAATAAAACAATTCATAAGGATATAAATAAATCATTCAGTGAAAATGATGAACTTGGAGGATACGATATGTATTCCTCTTCAAAAAGTTGTGTCGAAATAATGTCTGCTTCATACCGAAAATGTTTTCTAAAAAATGCTTATGAAATGGCAACCGTAAGGGCAGGAAATGTCATAGGCGGCGGAGACTGGGCAGATGAAAGACTTGTTCCTGATTGTATAAGAAATATCAACGATACAGGTAAAATTATTTTACGAAATCCAAACTACATAAGGCCATGGCAATTTGTTCTTGAACCTTTATACGGATACCTGCTGCTGGGCGAGAATTTATTTAAAGCGAAAAATGGTGAACTTCAAACCGTAAATTTTGGTTCGAGTGAAGATTCATTTGTTACGGTTGAAAAAATAGCAGAAAAAATTGTATCTTTATACGAAAAAGGTGAAATAATTTCACAAAAGACAGATAATCTGCATGAAGATGAAGTTTTAAAACTTAACAGTGAAAAAGCAAAAGAATTTTTAAACTGGGAAAATATTTATAATATTGATTTTGCTATAGAAAAAACGGTAAAATGGTACAAACATTTCTACGAAAAGGATACTGATATGTACGAATTTTCATTAAGTCAAATTATTGATTATGAAAACGAAATAGAATTGGTGAAACAAGACCGCAAAACAAAGTAAAAGAAATTGAAATAAATATTCAATTAAAAGCTTTACAGTAAAAGTGAATTTGATTATATTTCGATCGGAGGAAAATTTTGGAAGAAAAATTTTTACAAGAATTTGTTGAGGTAAATAAATAATGAGAATTCTTTTAACAGGCTCAGGG
>CAVEOW010000260.1:0-2814 GCA_963617295.1 bacterium
AGAGTTGGTTGCAATCCTAAAACTAAATAATGAAGATATTTTTTCTTATAAATTTTGGACAAACATAAAAGTTGCAAATTATGGAGAAGGGTTACAAAATCCTGTAGCAATAAGTTTTGCACAAAATGATTTGGTTATTCCTGAAATCGTTACGAATAGAGATGAGCAAGCTGTAACATATTGTGTTAAAAATCCAAAAGCAAGACCTGCTTTAATTTCAAACTTTAAATCTCGTTATCGTCAATATGACGGAAGTTATCACGCAAAATCACTTTGTTATAATTGTAAATACTATGAAATGCCTGATATGGTTGCGGATTAAGATTAAGTCCATTCTTTAATGTCTTTTTTAGAGCGTTCCCAAAAGAATAAGTCTTGACCTAGAATATTACAATATTTGCAGAAAGGATTTGATTTTTCAAAATAGTCGATGAGTTCTTTTTGAGAAATTTCTTTATATATATCTATATAGTCTTTTTCTGTTATTACCATATTCTTATTAAAATATTTGTTAAAATGTCTTGCTCCGCACATTATTGTACACTTATATAATTTCCCGTATTCAAGGCTCGGAAATCGCCCTGAGTGTCTGCATAAAAAATGAGAAAGCCAACTTGCCTGTTCCCCTGTTATATCATATTTAATTTTATCAAAAGGTAATTTATTGTTTAAATATTCACGTTCTGTGTAAATTTCAACATCGAATTTTTTTGCTGTTTCCAATACTTTTTTAAAGTTAATATCTATGTCGTAAAAAGTAATACAAATTTTTATGTTATTTTGCTTTAATACATTCCAAAACTCTTCTTTTTGAGATTGAAGTAATATTCCGTTTGAGTATAGATTAATTTTTGCTGACGAAAAATTATTTCGTGTAATTTTTATAATCTCTAAAAGATTTGGATGTAACAGAGGTTCTCCGCCCATTATTCCTATTGCTTTAACATCAGGAAAAAGCTCGGACATTCTTTTTATGTCTTTCGAGTATTGTTCTAAATCAACAAATTCAGGCTCTGCCAATGGTGCACAATGGTCGCACCCTTTGCATTTTAAATTGCAATGGTGAACTACTTCATATAAAAAATAATCTAACTTAAAAACACCGTTTTCTATATGAAACATTTGTTTGGTAAATGATTTTTTCAGGTATTTTAGCATAATTCTGCTCTGTATTTAGAGAGTAAAGCAGCTCCTATAACACCCGAAAAATCTCCGAGTTTTGCTTTCTCAAAATTTATGGCAACGGCAGGTGTCGGCAAGGATTTAATTTTTGCTATTTCCGTTGAACGTGTGTAGAAGTAATCTATTGCATTCATTAATCCTCCGCCTAAAATTATTTTTGCAGGATTATAAAAATTAATAATTGAAGCTAACCCTGAAGCTAAGTACTCGGAGGCTTCATTTATAATTTGAAGAACAAGTTCATCTTTATTATCCAAAGATTTTTTTATCATGCTTGTTTTTATCGGTTTACCTTCTACAAGATAATTTTCAATATCTGATTTTCTGCCTTTTTTCAAAGACCCGATAATTCTTTTTTCAATAGCTAAACGTGAAGCATAGGCTTCAAGACAACCGCAGCCACCGCAACCGCAAGGACGACCGCCTACATCAACAATTATATGTCCTATTTCACCTGCAGTTCCTGTTGTACCGTATCTTAACTTCCCATTTTGTACAATGCCTGAACCAATACCTGTACCTACAAAAATGCAGACATAATCCTTTTCGTTTCTGCCTGCACCAAAATACATTTCTCCGATTGTAGCAATTTCAACATCGTTTCCTAATAAAATAGGTTTTGAAAATTCATCTTCTAATATTTTTCTTATATTAATATTTGAAAAATCCAAATTAGGAGCATTTAAAATAATCCCGTTTTCTCTATCTATTTGACCTGCTGCACCTAACCCGATATCATCAATATCCTTTAGGGTTAAGTTCCTGCCTTCAAAAACTTCATGTACGGACTTTATTATTTTTTGAATTATTTTATCTTGTCCTTTATCCTTTTTTGTTTTCTTCTTAATGGAAGAAACAACCTCACCTGTTGTTTTATTAACTATTGCGGTAAGTATTTTCGTACCGCCCAAATCTATACCTATAGAGTATTTATGCATATTAATTTTTTCCTTATCCATATCTTAAATTATAACATTATTTTTTGAATTTAAAAATTAAAATTGATTTATGGGTTTAAAACATGGCAATAATAGGGTATAATAACATAGTAAATAGTTTATGGAGGCAGAAGAAATATGCGCATTACAGTAAAAGGGCGTAACATTGAAATTACAGATGCTATTCGTGCTTATGCGGAAGAAAAAATAGGAAAGGTAATGAATCATTATGATCAAATTCAATCAATTGATGTTGTTCTTAATGTTACAAAGAATCCTTCCGTAGCAAATAGCCACAATGCAGAAGTTATCTGTAAGTTCTTTTCAGGATCTGTCCAAGCAGAAGAAAGTGCAGAATCAATGTATGCAAGTATTGATTTAGTCGCTGACAAAATTTGCAGACAAGTCAAAAAATTCAAAGAAAAACAAATTACATCTTCCAAAACAGCTTCTATCAGAACAGATGCTCATGATGAAGCAGCAGTTGCAGAAGAAAAATAAATATGTTTTACAAACAAGAAAGAGGCTTAATAAAGCCTCTTTTTTGTTACCTGTTTAATTTCTCTCTTGTATAATTTATCAATCCGCCTGCATTAACCAAATCTTGTATTTCTTTCGGAAATTTATTGCACATGTACTCTTTTTCTTTTGTTATGTTTTTAACTATACCTGTTGTTAAATCATATTCAATAAT
>CAVEOW010000261.1:0-2807 GCA_963617295.1 bacterium
GCTAAAAGGGTCTAAAACAGAAATTTTAGAAGCCTTGCCGTTGATTGGCGAATTTTGCATTAAAGAAGCGGTTCCTCATATAAAAGAACTTTTAAACAATGAAGATGAAGTAGTAATTTGTGAAGCATTATCATCATTAAAACAGCTTAATGAACTTGCTAAAGAGGATGTTGAATCAGTATCTGCAAAAATTCAGAATCCAAATATAAAAGCAATAATTGACAATCTCTAACTTGTTAAACAGAGATTAGTGTAACCTATATACTTTTTTAAGCAATGTTATTACATTATGATTGATTTATCTATTAAAATAAAACTCTAATTTTCAACTACCGCAACATCTAAAGTATATTGTTTTTCGTCTGTATTAGTGATAGCCCACCTTAAAACATCTAAATTCAAACTCTTTAATTTGTTTTCGATATAATCGGCAGTTATATTTTCAGTTTTATCTATTTTTATTTCTTTAGTACAAATCATTATTCAACCGTAACCGATTTTGCTAAGTTTCTTGGTTGATCAACATCTTTGCCGAGGAACTCTGCAATGTAGTATGCTAATAGTTGCAACGGAACACAAGCTATTACGGGCGATAATATTTCACTTACCTGCGGAACTCTGATTACACAATCAAATAACTTATCCAAGTTTTCATCCTTAGAGGAAGTTAACGCAATAAGTTTAGCATTTCTTGCTTTTGCTTCTTCACTGTTTGATAAAACTTTTTCATAAGTAACTCCGCCGGTCATTAATATTGATAAAACAGGCATTGTTTCATCCAGCATTGCAATAGGACCGTGTTTTAATTCTCCTGCGGGGTAGCCTGTTGCATTAATATAGCTGATTTCCTTCAATTTCAATGCACCCTCAAAAGCTGTTGCAAGGTTTACACCTCTTGCAATATAGATAAAGTTCTTAAAAGAAGAGAATGTTTTAGCACACTCTTGAATATTTGATGTATCGGACAAAATTTCTTCTATTTTTGTCGGAAGTTGAATCATTTCATGTTTAAGATTTTTCAAATATTCTTTATCTAAAGTGCCTTTAATTTCTGCAATATGTATTGCAAGTAAATAGAAAGAAACTAACTGTGCGATATATGATTTTGTTGCGGCAACACTAACTTCAATTCCTGCATTTACCGCAATTAAGCTATCAGCCAATCTTGCCATATTAGAATCAGGTCTGTTTGTAATTATTAAAACGTGAGCTTTCTTTTCTTTAGCTTGTCTGACAGCTGTCATTGTATCCGCCGTTTCACCTGATTGAGAAACGCCTATTACAAGAGTTTCGGAGTCGGTTGTTGTTTTTCTGTAAATATATTCGCTTGATGCCTCTATTTCTACCGAAATACCGGTAAAATCTTCAATAATATATTTTGCAGCCATACCAACATGCAGCGAAGTTCCGCAAGCTATAATTTCAATTTTCTTTAAGTTTTTAATTTTTTCAGGTGATAATTTTACTTCATTTAAAACAATCGGCTCATCAATATCATAAAGTTTTCCGTTTAATACGTTTCTTATAACGTCCGGTTGCTCATGAATTTCTTTTAACATAAAGTGCTTAAAGCCCATTTTGCTGAATGCCATAGGCTCCCATGGTAAAACTTCAATTTTTTTGGAAATTTCATTACCTTCCATATCGGTGATTTTTACTTTATCTTTTGTAATAACTGCAATTTCGTCCTCTTCCAAGAAGATAGTTTTCTTTGTATATTCAATGATTGCGGTTGTATCACTCGCAATAAAGTTTTCACCGTCACCTACTCCGACAATCATAGGAGCGTGTTTTCTTGCTCCGACAATTTTATCCGGAACATCTTGGTGCATAACACAAATAGCGTAAGCCCCCTGTAACTTTTTAACAGAATTTCTTACTGCTTCTTCAAGATTTTTTACTTTTGAATATTCATCGGCAATTAAATGTGCCATTACTTCTGTATCTGTTTGAGAGCGGAATACACAGCCTTTTTTCAGAAGTACTTCTTTTAACTCTTTGTAATTTTCAATAATACCGTTATGAACAATTACCAATTTACCGCATGTACAAGTATGAGGATGAGCATTTACAATTGACGGAGAACCGTGAGTTGCCCATCTAATGTGTCCTATACCGCTTGTGGGGTGATTAATTTCTGATTTATTAGCTTCTAACTCGTTTTTAAGATTTATAAGTTTACCTAAAGTTTTATATACTTTTATTTTACCGTCATCACGAAGTGCCATGCCTGCTGAGTCATAGCCTCTATATTCAAGGTTTGTCAAACCGCTTAAAATAACGTTGACAACATCTCTATTTCCTACGTAACCTACTATTCCGCACATAAAATTATCCTCTAAAATCTATAATATACTATAATACAATAGAAAATCAAAAATGATATTAAGATAATATAAAGTTTTAAAAAAGCCCGAATTTACTGATTTTTAGCATAAATCTTTTAAATAATTTTCAATATCAACCCCAAGTTTTTTTATTTTATCCATATCACTTTGGGAAGGTATAATTTTTTCATATTTATCTGTCGAAATTATTACAACATTCGTTGTATCAATTACCCTTTCATCTATATCGAAAAATGATTTATAATATACTTTATCGGAATAATTACCTTTAAAGATGTGGTTGTATTTGAAAAACTTTTGATATATCGGGAAAAAATCATTAAAAAACTTATTTTTTTTGTTTTCAAAATCAGCACTTGCACACATATTAGAAACAAACATTCCCGACTTCTTCAATGAATTTTTTACTGATGCAAAATAATCTTCACTTAAAAAACGGCAATCAATACCGTCATTATT
>CAVEOW010000262.1:0-2807 GCA_963617295.1 bacterium
TTCTTTCTCATTTTTCGTCTCCTTATTACCTTTTAAACATTGTAGCATTATTAAGAGATTTTGTAAAATAGTTAAATTTTTTTATTTAATATTATATTTCCTTTTGAAAATATCGATTTATACCAAAATTTACGGTACAGGGTCATAGCCTCCGGGGTTAAAAGGATGACATCTGCAAATTCTCTTTATCCCAAGCCAACCGCCTTTTAAAATTCCGTACTTTATTATTGCCTGCTTCATATATTCTGAACACGTCGGAGTAAATCTGCACACAGGAGGTGTCAGTTTTGAGAAGAATTGATATATATTTAGAACTTTTAATAAAATTTTCTTTAGCATAATTACATTATACTCTTTAAAAAGTAATTATGTCAGCTTCTTCCTTAATCGGCTCCCCGGGTAAATATTGAATGATACAGTATCTTCTGCCTGAATTTATCAACATATAGTTTATTGAGTTCTTTTCTACTTCCCAAAGTGTCTTTATTTCCGTAATTACATAATCATCAGGATGTTCTCTTAAATAAGTTCTTAATTCTTCTATTTGTGTATCCTTATAAAATTGTATCGGTTTATCATAGTAATAAGTAATACTGTATTTTTTTGACGGGATAAATGCACTTAATCCTAATTTTTCTTGATGTGCAATTGCCGCAAATGAGATTAAATCGCTTTCACCTTTGATATCTATTACAAAATTGAAAATATTTGAAGAAAGTACAAATGAGAGCAAAATCATTAGTATAATATTTGAAATATATGCTTGTACTCTGCCTTTTAAGAGAATTGCAAAAATACCGACTGACGGCAGGGCAAAAAATATTATAATTAACGGAATAAATAAGTGGTTTAGTTCCCTTAACATTATCGTATTAATAAAGTTATGTCCGAACAACCCTAATAAAGAACATACAATAAATACTAAGTTTGGAATTAATATTGCAAAGAAAATACTTTTATCGTGTTGTTTTTTTACAATGTACTGATACCAATAATAACCTGAAATGCAAGCTGACGGGAAAATCTGGAATAAAATCAAGTATGAAAACTTTGTACCCCAAACTATTGCAAAAAAGAGAGTTGTAAAAAATACTATTGTATTTAAAGAAACAAATTTTTCTATTTTTCTTAGTTTATCCCATTTCTGATGAAGTTTTTCTTGCGAATTATCTTTAAAATACATTAAAAAAGAAGTTAGAATGTCTTTAAATCTTCTGCCGATAATCCAAAGAAAAGCAAACGACCACGGCAAGAAACCTAATATTGAATATCCGAATGATATTGCCGCATTCTTTAACGATAAATAATTTGTAAAGTTATATACGGATAAATATTCTTTTGCAAAGTGTAAACCATATTTATAAAACATAAATAAATGCCAAGGCAAAACAATTATTAAAAATAAAATTCCGCCCCAAAAAACATTTTTTGGTTTAAACAATTCTTTTAAATTTCCAGCAAAAATATGCATTGTAACGATTGCACAAACAGGAACAACAAACCCCATAAGCCCGACTGTTAATGTTGATAAAGATATAAATAATGCTGTAATAAACCAACGTTTACTGTTATTATTCTCTTCACGGCTTAAAAGTATTTGATAAGACGATAAAATTGCACACATTGAAAATACAACAAACAGGATATCTGTAGTTGCCAATCTTGAAAAGACAATAATCCCCAATGAGGTTATGAAAATTAGTGTTATCAGAAATGCATAAAATTTAGTAAGGACATTTTTTAAAGCAAAGAACATAAATAAAACGCCAAATGTACAAATTATTGAAATCGGCAGTCTTACAATACTTTCTGATATTTTAGCGAAAATAAAACAAGACAGGTTTATAATCCAAAATAATAATGGCGGACAATCAAAGAAGTTTTGACCGTTCAATTTTAAATTCACCCAATCATTATTATTAAGCATATCCTTTGCTATAGATACCAGTTTTGTTTCACTTGTGTCTATGAAAGAATATGCTCCTAAATTAACAAAGAATAAACAAAAGCACAAAATTAATAAAACCGCAGTCATTATTTGAGTTGTATGCTTTTTTAAATATTCCATTTTGTTACCTTCTTATTTTGAAGAATTTATATAGTTTTCAATTTCTTCTTTCGTATTTACTTCTGTTGTACAAACAAGAATTTGTTTATCGTTAAGTTTATATCCGGCAAGGATATTATGCTTTTTCATCTCGGAAATAAAATCGTCCGATGAGTTAACTTCAAGAACAAATTCATTAAAGAATCCCGTGTTTAACACTTTGAATCCTTTTTTCTTTAATCCGTCAGCTAAAAGATTTGCATTTTTTGCACTTAAATATGCTGCTTGAGTAATGCCTTTTTTGCCGAGCAATGCAAGATATACAACACTGTTTAATATAGCTAAACCTTGGTTTGAGCATATATTACTTGTAGCTTTTTCTCTTCTGATGTGTTGTTCACGAGCTTGCAGAGTAAGCGTAAATGCTTGTTTACCGTCTGAATCAAGCGTTCTTCCGACAATTCTCCCAGGCATTTGTCTTTTATATTTGTCTAAAGTAGCAATAAATCCTGCATAAGGACCACCGAAAGATAAGCTGTTACCGAAAGATTGTACATCTCCGACAACAATATCGGCATTGTATTCAGCAGGCTTCTTTAGTGCTGCAAGGCTCATCATCTCAACTTCGGCGATTAATAATGACTTAGGAGCTTTTTGAATTTCTTCGCAATTTTCAACAGAACCAAAAAAGTTTGGATTTTGAATAATTAAACCAGCATATTCTTCAGTTGCTAATTTCTCGTTAGCAGCAGTTATGTCT
>CAVEOW010000263.1:0-2799 GCA_963617295.1 bacterium
GAGCCTGACCATGCAGCAACAATCCAGAATGTTGCGGAAAAATATCCTGAAGTAAAAATTGTTTGTAACGCAAAAGCAAAACAAATGATGAAACAGTTTTTTGATTTTGATGTTGAAAACAGAACTGAAATCATAAAAGAGGGAGATACTCTTGTTACAGGTAAACACACTTTAACATTTATAATGGCACCTATGGTACATTGGCCTGAAGCAATGGTTACTTATGATTTAACTGATAAAACTTTATTTTCGGCTGATGCGTTCGGTACATTTGGAGCTTTAAACGGAAATCTTTTTGCGGATGAAGTGGATTTTGAAAATGATTGGCTTGATGATGCAAGAAGATACTATACAAACATAGTAGGGAAATACGGTAATCAAGTTCAAGCATTACTTAAAAAAGCTGCAACTGTTGAAATTAAAATGATATGTCCTTTGCATGGACCAGTTTGGAGAAATAAAACAGATTGGTTTATTGAAAAATATCAAAAGTGGAGTACTTATGAAAGTGAAGAAGAAACAGTTTTAATTATATACGGTTCTGTTTACGGACATACTGAAAATGTAGCGGAAATGGTTGCTTCTAAACTTGCAGATAAAGGCATTAAAAATATAAAAATGTATGATGTGTCAAAGACTCATTTTTCGGTAATTGTAGCAGAAGCATTCAGATGTTCGCACATTGTTATTGCGTCAACTACATATAATGCAGGTATTTTCTGTAATATGCACAACGTTTTAAGTGATTTAAAAGCAATCGGGTTAAAAAATAGAAAAGTTGCAATCATTGAAAACGGAACATGGGCACCGACTGCAGGCAGTCTTATAACAAAAATGCTTTCGGATATGGTGAATATGGAAGTTATTGCACCTGTTTTAACAATTAAATCTTCATTTAAGAATGAACAAGAAGCTGACTTAAATGCCTTTGTTGAAGCAATTTATTCTACAGTCGGACAAAGAAAAATCAGTAACAATCCGATGTCTAAAATCGGTTACGGATTATATGTTTTAACCGTAAAGGACGGAGAAAAAGATAATGGTTGTATTATAAATACGGTAAATCAAATTGATGAGAATACAATTGCAATTTCAGTAAATAATGAAAATTTAACTTGTGAAATGGTTGAAAAAACAAAAGAATTTAATATTTCTGTATTAACAGAAGAAACTCCGTTTACGGTATTTAAAAACTTTGGCTATCAATCAGGCAGAACTTGCGATAAATTTGAAAACTTCTGTTATGTACAAAGAGAAGATAACGGAATTTATTCTCTTAAAAAATATACAAATGCAGTAATAATAGGGAAAGTTATTTCTTCAACAAAATACGGTAATCACACATTATTTATTGCACAAATTGAAAATTCAAAAGTTATTTCGGATGTTCCGTCTGTTACATACGAATATTATTTAAACAAGATTAAACCTGTTGTCAGACCCGAGAAAAATGTAAAAGGCTTTATTTGTAAAATATGTGGTTATATTTATGAGGGAGCAGACCTTCCAAAAGACTTTATTTGCCCGATTTGTAAACATGGAGCAGAAGATTTTGAACCTATAAAAAATTAAGGGTTTATTAAACTTAAAACTAAAAAGACAAAATTAATTTAATTTATTAATTTTGTCTTTTTTTCATGTAAATCAGTTTTTATATTCAGTCTTTTTTCTCAATCCTGCTATCATCATCAGAGCTTGAAAAATCATTATCGGATTTGTATTTATTTTCTTCTTGTGCCAAGAATTGGTTTAATCCGTTTTGCCACTGGGCTTTTATTTCTTCTTGATTTAATGCTGAAAGTCCTGCGTTATCTTCTGTGTTAAAAACAGGCTCGGGGTGTGAAACAAGATATTCTTGTCTTTTAGCTTCAAGGTAAGTGTTGAGATTTTTTACGTCATTTATGTTATTTGCGTCAAGAATACCTCTTTCTTCCAGTATTTTTTCTGTTTCTATCTCTGTTTCTGTTTTGTTTTTGTCAAAAAATCCTTTTAATTCTTCCATAATAGAAGCCCAAATACCGCCATCTTTTTTTGTTGATTGCGGAATATTATCTTCTTCGCCCACAGTTAATTTATCAGGAGCTTTTTGTTCCTCAAAAACTTGTTCTATATCGTCCTGATTATTTACGGAACCTTGGATTTTACCTGCTTGTTTGTCGTTCGGGTTAATTGGCGGAATTTGCATAATTCACTCCTTTTTTATTGTATAACATAATAATCGGCATTTATATAAAAAACTTTAATCCTTAAATTTTAACAATTGTTACATAAAAGAGTTTGTTATGTAAATTTTGAAGTGAAAAACTTTTTTATATAAGAGTGTAGTATTGAAGATAAATTTTTATTGGAATTTATTTTCAAACAAATAGGTTATGGTAGGAAGGTTTTTTGCAAATGATAGGTATTAATTCAACAACTCCAAATGTATATGTTGATAAATATGTTGATAAAAAATTTGCTTCAAATATAACGGATAAATATGCAAAATTGTCAGAACAATACGGCGTTAAAGATGTTGACAGCATAATTATATTATCTAATGCTGATGCTGATAAAATTGAGGAATTAACAGGAATAGATAATTCCGATAAAGAACTTTTAATGGATTATGTTTCAGGCACGGCAAAAGATTCATACGGATTTTATTCAAAAAAAGCAAACGCTTTTGTATTTATGGAACGCAATCATGAAAGAAAAGATACTGCATTAGAAGGTTCAATTGAAGAGCAAGGTGCTGACACTTTGACACATGAATTCGGACATTTGTTCGGTAATGCAAACAGCGAAAAAGATGAGTTC
>CAVEOW010000264.1:0-2799 GCA_963617295.1 bacterium
AAAAATAATTAAACTTATAAATCTCTCCCTTTCCGAATTTTATTGTTTTTAGTCGTATAAAACTCTAAACAATAAAACTTTTGCTAAGAGTATTCTACAATAAAAAATTATTTTAGCATATAAATACATTCTTTTTCTCCTGAACAGGTTTATCACTGTTTAAGTTTTTGTACAATTTAAACCCAAGAAAGGCAATGCCAAGTATTGCCGCTAAAGAAAATGCAATTACAGGAATCTTTTTGGCAAACATACTCTTCTTCACCATAACATCTTGTTTTTGAGGGAAGAATAATTTCTTAGCATTTTCATAGAAGATTTTATCAGTAAGTTCGTCTGCTTCATTTGGGAAGTTATCACGAATTGCGGAGTGGATATCATCAATATAGTTTTTATATATTTCTTTTGCATTTTGAGAATTAAACCTGTCTATCGGAGCGTCTGTTCCAAAAAGTAACCGCTCTGTCATATCTCCTTTTGAAGTGTTTTTTAATTTTTTTATTATGCCTACTAACTTACTCATATCCCTTTTTGACGATCCCTTTACGTAATCATCAATCCCAACCCACGAAATATCTGCGTATAATTTTGAATCTCCTTTTTCTATTGATTTTAAAAGAACTTCAACTGCAGCATTAATATCTTTAGATTCTGCCCCGCCGCAATGAGCCATTATTACAGGTACATTCGGATGACGTTTCGCTAAAGAATATATCTGTTCCGGTCTTGAAAACATTGATTTTAAAACAGGATATTTTTTCCCGTCTGCTCCTTGATAAATTGTGTCAAAAGTTCTATCCGAATGAAACAAACAAGGTAAACCTTTTTTAGCGGCGAAATCAAGATACGGGTCGTATAAAGAACTATCAGCCGCTAATTCTGCACCATTCGGATGAAATTTTAAACCTATAAATTTATCTTTATGATTTTCAAAAAGTTGTTTTATATTATCAACATTACCTGTTTTTGGCTGACAAACCGCTATAAATTTATCAATTATCGTCCCGTCAAAGGTTTTCAAAATTTGTTCATTCCCGACAATTTCATTAGCATAAGGCTTTCCGTTTGTATAAAAACAACAATCCAAAGAAGACGGAAACAACTTTTGGGGAATAAATGTATCTTCTCCAACAGAAATTGGAATCATAAACTTTAGTATATCATCAGCAACCGCATTCTTTCCCAGTCTGGAAAAAGGTTTATCATGTACATGTGCATCTATAAAATTAATGTTCCTTGAAAAAGAAATATTACTGTTTGAAGAAGATATTTTCATAGTTATTCCTCTCTAATATCCGAATATAAATCGCCAATATAATGAATTTTTTCAGACCGTCGTTTAATAATTTCATTAGCATTACCATCTAATTTCAATAAATCATTTGCAGCTGCAAAACAAATTCTTGCAGCATAATTATTATCTTTTTGATTACATATATCGCCTAATTTAGAATAGATACTACTTAATAATGGAAACGTTCGAACAGCTGTATTATAAACATCTGTATATTTAACGTAACTTCCATACATTTCAGGTCGTTGAGGGGCTTTACAAAATATTTTTTCAAAAAACGATTTTGATGAATAGTTTTTCTCTAATTCATCATATCTTGTATCACTCTCACGTAATTCAAGATATTTTTCTTTTCCCATTCTTATATCTTGAACACTTAGACCATCCCTTAATATTGAGCTACAAATAATATTAAGTGAATTATTAAAACAAGCTTCGGCGTAATCAAGTTGCCCAAAATCATAATGTAAAAGCCCCAGATAATAATATGGTCTATAATCCATAACTTGTTCACCAAATTTTTCTGCCAATATTTTATTGTCTTCAATCGCATTTTGAAAATAAGCAGAAGCCTCTCTATAGTATGTTTTGTTCACCCCATTTGCTAATTTTGTTGTTCTAATTCCTTTTTCAAGTAAACCGTCAATTTTATTTTTATAATTGCTTTGAAAATCTTCATCACCTTTAGATGATTCTCTTTTTACAACTTCTTTTGATTGTATATCTCTTGCTATTGCGTTAATTGTGGAAAAACAACTTCCCCACATAGATAGAACACTGGGTTTTTGGCTTCCTTCACAGTTGCATTTTGGAAAAGTAACTACACCGCAATTATTTGTATCGAAGAAAAGTGTTCTGGTACGATCTGTAAAACGACCCTCTAAATCTAGTTTTCGATTTTTTATTTCCTCTTCCTCATATAAATCTTCAATTCTATATAATTTATCTGCACATTTGTCAATACTATGTTTATTCTCTATACACTGTCTAAGTGCCAATGTTTCTTCCCTATTTGCTACTACATGATAAAGTTCTCGCCCCACAAATTTTGTAATATTTGCAATTTCATCATTCGCTGGAAATTCCTCTATTGGATATTGATTTGTTGTTGTATCGGTATAACTATATCCGACCAATTTCCCATTGTATCTAACTGGAGAAAAATTATACACCCCTCTTGCCGAATCGGTAACGCAAGAATCATAAGCTGCAAACATATAATCTTGTGCTCCACCTGCATCTTTAACCCCAACTATATCTGCATCTGACAAAGATAACAAATTAAAATCATACAATCCTTTATCTTTTATCTCCTGATGCAAATTTGTAATGACTCCATTTTTATCTACCCCATTAGCAATGAAATAGTATAATTCAGATTTATAGCCTCGTTTACCTGCCATCCATTTTAGAGTTCCATCTTGTGGATGACCCGATGGAACATAAACTTTTACCCCCTTTTTTACAAGTTTATTTATTTCCCTTATAACTCCATATGTATATTGTAA
>CAVEOW010000265.1:0-2775 GCA_963617295.1 bacterium
TATTTAATAAAGGCTTCCAATGTATAAACTTGTTCAATACCAGAATTTGTACTTAATTTTGTAATCAAATTATTTTTAGAAAGATTATCATCTAATAATATTTTTAAAATTTCTAAAATTCTTAATCCGGTATCAAATTGTTTTTCAGCTCTAACCATTGTAATACCTGCCTTGTATCATCTTAATTTTATTAATAAGTTTTTCTTTAAAGAAATCAGGTGAAACAATCTTAAAATCACTTCCTAAAAGGAATAATCTTTGTATAAAGAAAAATTCATTTCCTACATTTGCCTTAACCTTCAAGTAATCTTGCTTTTGTTCAAGAATCGTTTCATTATCTTTTAGCTCAAAATCAACTGTTGCAGCCCCTGACACTTCAAATACAACTTCATAAGATTTTTTTATATTGTATGTGTTAAATAAATCGACACTGTTAATTTTCAAAATTCTTTCAACATTCAGAACACTATTGCTTTCATATTTAAAGTTGTAGCAATTCAAATAAATTTTTCCGTGTTCGTATGTGATTTTTTGCGGAATAATGTAGATATCTTCAATGTTATTGCTTACAGAGTTATATTTTATCTGTACTTTTTTCCCGTTTAACTTGCTGCTCATAAATTCAGCTAAGATTTTTTTATCCACACTGTATAACGGCTCTGAATTTTCTATTAAAATTTGTTGTTCTTCATTACAAGTGAGAGAAAATATTTTTTTGTATAAAGTATTTAACTGAAAAACTTCATCCAGAGTCAGTTTTTCGGAAATTATTTCACGCAAGCGAATAAAAGCGTTCAATTCTTCCTCTGAAATATTTAGAACAAACGGGTGTGATACAAGCTCATAAGCGTAACCGTTTTTCTTGCAAGGTCTTGAAATTTTACAGCCTGCATTTTTTAAGGTATTCATTGTTAATCTTATGGTATCTTTAGAGAGTGATTTACAGGTATATTTGTTTTTTTCAAAAATAGAAATCAGTTCTTCCATGGTTCTGCTTTTTTCTATCAATAACCTTAGAAGAAATAAAGTTCTATAACCCGTAAGACTAATCCATAAATTCTTATTTTTACTTAAAAATTCGTATTGTTCCATAATTAAATTTTAAACGAAAAAACCGCATTTTGTATAATATTTTAACAATATTTATTACATAATATAAAGTCATGCCCAAGTCTGCTATTATTAAAGAGTCAAAGGAGAAAAACCATGGTTAAAGAGTGGAATGAATATTTTTTGGAAATTGCAAAAACGTGTGCTTCTCGTTCTAACTGCATAAGAGCTAATGTTGGAGCTGTAATTGTAGGTGAGGACAAGAAAATAAAGGCGACGGGTTACAACGGAACTCCGTCAAAAGTAGTTTCTTGTTATGAAATCGGTAAATGTTATCGAATAGAGAATAATATTCAATCGGGAACAATGTATGAAACTTGCAGAAGTATTCACGCCGAACAAAATGCTATAATCCAAGCAGGGCAAGACAGATGTAAAAATGCAACAATGTACATCTATGGTCATAACTTTATTTGTATTTTGTGTAAAAGGTTTATTGTTCAATCAGGAATTAAAGATGTATATTTAAGAAAAGATGACAACTCTCCAATTGAACACGTTTTGGTTGAAGATATAAAGAAAGAACTTTCAAACGCAGTTTTAGTATAGAAATATGGCAAAATTAATAGAATATAAAGTTTATAACGGCATAAAGAATATGCAAATTGACTCTGAAATATTGGAAGAGTCAATAAGTAATAAAGTAACAGAGCCGATTATAAGATTTTACGCTTGGAGTCCTGCCTGTGTTTCTATAGGGCGTAATCAAAAAGAAGAACACGTTAATACGGAATACTGTAAAGCTCATAATATTGATATTGTGAGAAGAGTAACCGGCGGACGAGGACTGTTGCATGATGATGAAGTTACTTATTCTTTTGTTTGTCCTTGTGATTATTTAATTGGCGGAGAAAGTATCATTAAATCTTATAAAGAGATATCTTCCGCAATAATACTCGGGTTTAAAAAACTTGGAATTGAACTTGATTTTGGCGGAAAGAAAAGAATTAACAATTCTTTTGATTATTGCATGGCACTTTCAACAGGTGCAGATTTATGTTATGAGGAAAAAAAACTTATAGGTTCGGCTCAATTCAGAAAGCAAAACTACCTTTTACAGCACGGCTCTGTTTTGTTTAGCTATAAAAAAGAGGTCGTAGATACGATTTTCAATGAAACTACGCCTGAAAATACAATCACATGCATAAAAGAAATTAACCCTGATTTAACAAGATTAGATATTGTTAATGCAATGACTGCGGGTTTTAAAGAATATTTTAACCTTTCTTATTAGAAAATCTTGCAGCATAGAAGATTTTACTTTTTGAAAGGCATTTGTGTATTCTTTCTTCATCTTCTTTTGTTGCCGCAGTTAAGAAATATCTTTTTTCGTAATCTTTTGTGTTTGAGTAAAAATCAGCTTCGGTTGCAATAACTCTGTTTGAGCCTTTCGGGAGTAAATCATAATATTTTCTGTCCAAAAACTTGGTAAAATTAGTTGAAGCATTGTAAGCAGCTCCGTTTACTTTATCTTCAAAAACAAAATTATCCTTATCTAAAGAATACGATTGGAGTGCAGGATTGTACTCAAACGCAGTTCTGACTAAATCCATAACGGGTGCTTTAGGTTTCCCGTCGTTAAGTGTAAAAACCATTATTGATTTGAATGATACCGGAGATATATTCATTACTTCTTCCTCTGTTTCCATGCTTTTGTACTTTTTT
>CAVEOW010000266.1:0-2773 GCA_963617295.1 bacterium
AACCAAGATACTTGTATTAACCAAAAGCCGATTGTTAAAGAAGGCAGCAGCGTTAAAGCAGGCGATGTAATTGCCGATGGTGCTTCAACTCACTTTGGAGAACTCTCGTTAGGTAAAAACATTTTAGTTGCTTATATGCCTTGGGAAGGATATAACTTCGAAGATGCTATCTTACTTTCTGAAAGATGCGTTTACGATGATATCTTTACTTCATTACACATTGAAAAATTAGAAATAGAAGCTCGTCAAACAAAATTAGGACCTGAAGAAATCACAAGAGAAGTTCCTAACGTTTCCGAAGAATCTTTAAGACACCTTGATGAAAGAGGTATCGTAAGAATCGGTGCAAGAGTTTATGCAGACGATATTTTGGTTGGTAAGGTTACACCGAAAGGTGAATCTGAACACCCACCGGAAGAAAAACTTTTAAGAGCTATCTTTGCTGAAAAAGCAAGAGATGTAAAAGATAACTCATTAAGAGTTCCTCACGGAGAAGGCGGTCGTGTAGTCGATGTTAAAGTATTCGACAGAGAAAAAGGTGATGAATTATTACCTGGTGCTAATACTTTAATTAAAGTTTACATCGCTCAAAAACGTAAGGTATCAGTTGGTGATAAATTAGCAGGACGTCACGGAAACAAAGGTATTGTTTCAAGAATTCTTCCTAAAGAAGATATGCCGTTCTTACCTGACGGAACTCCTGTTGATATCGTATTGAACCCACTGGGAGTACCTTCTCGTATGAACGTTGGTCAAACATACGAATGTTTATTAGGTTTGGCTTCATACTTAACAGGTGATTACTATGAAGCTCCTCCGTTTGATGAAATGTACGGTGAAAATAAATCAGAAATTTCAACAAAATACGAATTATTAAGAGGTATAAAAGAATCGGGCTGTGATTGGGTAAGAGAAGACGGTAAAGTTATTCTTTATGACGGAAGAACAGGTGAACCGTTTGATAAACCTGTTTCAGTCGGTATTACATACTTCTTGAAATTAGTTCACTTAGTTGATGATAAGATTCACGCAAGAAGCACAGGACCTTATTCATTAGTTACACAACAACCTTTAGGCGGTAAAGCTCAATTCGGCGGACAGAGATTCGGAGAAATGGAAGTTTGGGCATTAGAGGCTTATGGTGCAGCATATACACTTCAAGAAATGTTGACAATTAAGTCAGATGATGTAAACGGACGTTCAAGAGCTTACGAAGCAATCGTTAAAGGTGATAACATTCCGAGACCGGGTATCCCCGAATCATTCAAAGTACTTGTAAGAGAATTACAAAGTATCGGTTTGGATATATCCGTTGCAAAGAAGAGCGGTGAAGAAGTTGACTTGATGACAGATACGGATGATTTAAGAAAGGCTGCTCCAAAGAGAATTCTTTCTGATTTGGATTCCGAATTGTTAAACATTAACTTTTTAGAAACGCCAAACTCATTTAAGGAATAGGTGAGGGGTTTATCCCTCCCTTACTTGATAGAGTGAGCGACTTTGGCAAGGTATAACCAAACAAAGTTAAACAAATAAAGTAAGTTAAAGGAGATATAAAATTGTCTACAAGTATAGATTATTTTGATTATATACGAATCAGTATAGCATCACCCGAACGTGTGCTTAAATGGTCGCATGGTGAAGTAACAAAACCTGAAACAATTAATTATCGTACGTTAAAACCTGAAAGAGACGGTTTATTCTGCGAAAGAATTTTCGGTACGACAAAGGATTGGGAATGCTATTGCGGTAAGTATAAAAGAGTCAGACATAAAGGTATCGTTTGCGAAAGATGCGGTGTTGAAGTTACTGACTCAAAAGTCAGACGCCACAGAATGGGACACATTCACTTAGCAGCTCCCGTCAGTCATATTTGGTTCTTAAAGGGAATTCCGAGCTATTTGGGTTTGCTTCTTGATATGACGTTGAAAGATTTGGAAAACGTTATCTACTTCAACAACTATGTTGTATTAGACGGTGCAGATAGCGAATTCAAAAAACTTCAATTATTAACAGAAGACGAATATGAAGATTATATGCTTGAACACGAAGATTCTCAATTAAAAGTCGGAATCGGTGCTGAAGCGATAAAAGAACTTTTAGGCGAAATTTCTTTACCGAAAATGGCAGAAGAAATCAGAGGCGAATTATCAGGTTTGTCAGGTTCTGTTCAAAGAAGATCTAAATTAATTAAAAGATTAAGATTAGTGGAATCTTTAATTGAAAGCAACACTGAACCGACTTGGATGATTATGACAGAGTTGCCTGTTACACCTCCTGATTTAAGACCTATGGTTCAATTAGACGGTGGCAGATTTGCAACATCAGACTTAAACGATTTATACAGACGTGTAATCAACAGAAATAATCGTTTATCAAGATTGTTGGAAATGGGTGCTCCCGAAATTATCGTAAGAAACGAAAAAAGAATGCTTCAAGAAGCTGTTGACTCATTAATAGATAACGGCAGAAGAGGCAGAACAGTGGTTGGTCCGAGCAACAGACCGTTAAAATCTTTATCTAACATTATTGAAGGTAAACAAGGTCGTTTCAGACAAAACTTGTTAGGTAAACGTGTTGACTACTCAGGTCGTTCGGTTATCGTTGTCGGTCCGAAATTAAAATTAAATCAATGCGGTTTGCCTAAAGAAATGGCAATTGAATTGTTCAAACCTTTCGTAGTTAACAAATTAATCGAAAGAGGTTTTGTACAAAATATAAAATCTGCTAAGAAGAAGATTGAAAGATCGGAAGCGGTAGTATGGGATATATT